>NZ_JADCKK010000023.1:0-40051 GCF_014982935.1 Anaerotignum lactatifermentans
TGACTAGAACTTTTGCCTGATTGACACTGGGACAATTATATCATGGGTTTAATGAAGCCTATTGAACAAAGTAACTATTAAATTTTATATAAGAATAATGGTATCTAAAGATACTATACGAGGAGTGTTATTATTGGAATTTCATCATGTTTCCGTTCTGCTGCAGGAATGTATCGACGGACTTTGTATCAAACCTGACGGCATTTATGTAGATGGTACCACTGGCGGCGGCGGTCATTCGCTGGAAATCGCAAAGCGGCTCACCACCGGCAGACTGATTTGTATCGATCAGGATCTCAATGCCCATGCGGCTGCAAAAGAGCGGCTGAAAGATCATTTGGACAAGATCACTTTTGTACATGACAATTTTGGAAATATTGGTTCCATATTGGACGAGCTTGGCATTGACCGTATTGGCGGCATGCTTATGGATATTGGTGTATCTTCTCACCAGCTGGATGAGGCGGAACGTGGTTTCTCCTATCAGCAGGACGCGCCATTGGACATGCGTATGGATGCCACAAAGCCTTTCAGCGCTTATGATGTAGTCAATACATACAGCGAAGCCGATCTGGATCGAATCATTTTTACTTATGGGGAAGAACGCTGGGCAAAACGCATCGCCCAGTTTATTGTGGCAGAGCGTGCCAACAAGCCCATCGAAACCACCGGAGAGCTGGTGGATGTTATCAAAAAAGCTGTGCCAAAGGGAGCCAGAAAAGACGGTCCCCATCCGGCAAAACGTACTTTTCAGGCAATTCGAATTGAAGTCAATGGAGAACTGGATGTGCTGGAGAGAGCCATCGATCAGGCAGCACATCGCCTGACAGAAGGCGGCAGACTCTGCATCATCACATTCCATTCTCTGGAAGACCGCATTGTAAAAGAAGCGTATCGCAGACAGGAAAATCCCTGCATCTGCCCGCCGCAGTTTCCTGTTTGTGTCTGCGGACGGAAACCTGTTGGCAGGGTGATTACAAGAAAGCCAATTGTGCCATCCAAAGAGGAACTGGCAGAAAACCATCGCTCCAGAAGCGCGAAACTGCGTATTTTGGAAGGATTGGGAGAATAAAAAACAGAGGTGTCGGCTATGGCAGCAAAACAGGCAAAAGAAAATAAAAAAAATGCCTACAAAGGCTCTTACTATACATATGGCAACGTAGCATATGAATTACAGCCGGATTATGCGCCCTACTATGAAGACGATAAAAAACAGCAGGAAGCCAAAGAAGCCATTCGGCAGGCAGCAGCAGAACGCAGAGAAAACCGCGTCCATGCGGCACATGTCTGCATGGTGATGCTGCTGATTTTTGCGGGATGTATCGCGTTTATGGGTGCAACGGTTATTGTAAAAAATCAGGAGGTGCAGATTCGAGAAAAGAAAGACGAGCTGGCAACGCTGAAATCGCAGAACGCGATTTTAGAAGCGGAACTTGCGGAACAGGTGGATCTGGAATACATCAAACAGGAAGCCATCAATCGACTGGGCATGGCAGAACCACAGCCTTATCAGATTGTTTATATTGATGTTCCAAAAGACAGCTATACCATTCAGTATGCAGCTGATGAAGTGGTAGAGGAGGAACCTTCCTTTATCGCATCCATATTGAATCTATTTAAAAAGGACTGATGTAAATGAGAAAATCCAGCGGGGGAATAAGGGCGAATGGAAGATTTGCTTTTATTCTCTTTGCATTTTTTGCGGCATTTGCCCTGATGTTTGGCAGAGTGCTGTATATGAAAGTTGTTCATGGCGCGGAGTATGAAGCGGCGGCAAAGAACCAGCAGATCAACCGCTATGACATTACCATTCCTCCCAACAGAGGCAGTATTTTGGACCGAAATAATCAGGTACTTGCCATCAGTACCACAGTTTATAATGTGGCGCTGGACTCTTTGCAGTTGGCAGAAGTTGCAGAGTTAAGCCCTGAGGAACAGGAAAAGACGTTAACCACTCTTTGCGAATATTTCCCGGAACTGGATTACAACACATTGAAACAGTATGTAACCATTAATCCGGAAACTGGGGAACTGTATATGAATAACCATTGGAAATACCTTGTGAAAGGTATTGAGCGCAGTGTGAAAGAAGAACTGGAAGCCATGAACCTGAAAGGCGTTTATTTTGAAAAAAGCAGTAAACGCTCTTATCCGCTGAACAGTTCCGCCTGCCATCTGGTTGGTTTTACCCGTGGTGACGCACAGTGGGGACTGGAAGGATATTACAACAGCTATATGGAAGGAACCCCGGGACGGTCTTTCATCCTTTACAATGGCGCAGATTCCGTTGTCCATCAGGATTATGACGCAAAAGATGGGGATACCATCATCACCACCATCGACTATAATATCCAGAAGATTGCGGAAGAAGTGGTGGCAGAAACAGCGGCGGAATGGCCCGCCAAAAACGTGGCAGCTATGGTTATGGACCCTTATACAGGTGAAGTATATGCCATGGCGGAATCCCACTCCTTTGATTTGAATAATCCCAATGAAATCCCTGAATGGGAAACAGATACCAAGTATACAGAAAACTGGGATCAGCTCAGCAGTGAAGAACAGCTGGAATACCTGAATACCATGTGGAAAAACTTCTGTGTCAGCGATACCTATGAACCCGGGTCTATTTTCAAACCCATGCTGGTAGCAGCTGCATTGGAGGAAGGTGTTATTACACCAAACTCCAGTTTCCAGTGTAATGGGTATACAGACATCGGCGGTTACCGCATCAAATGTCACTTGGTAAGCGGTCACGGAAATATCAATGTAGAACAGATTATGGCGCAGTCCTGTAATATGGGCGTTATCCAGATTGCAAATCTGCTGGGGGCAGATAAATTCTACGAATACCAGAGAGAATTTGGTTTCGGTGATTATACCGGCATTGACTTGCCCGGTGAAGCAGCTGGTCAGCTCCATAGCAAAGAAAGTATTGGTCCGACTGAATTGGCAACCATGTCCTTCGGTCAGACATTCAACTGCACCAGCATTCAGGTCATTGCAGCATTCTCTTCTTTGATCAACGGAGGTAATCTGGTGAAACCCCATGTGGTATCTCAGATTGTGGATGCCGATGGCAATGTGGTGCTGGAAAACGATACAGAAGTGGTACGTCGTGTCATTTCTGAAAAAACATCCGCATATATGCGGACAGCGCTGAAAGCCACAGTTGAAAACGGTTTGGCAAAGAAACTGCAGATTGACGGTTATTCTATCGGTTGTAAAACAGGTACCGCGGAACAGGGTTCTCGTACCAATGACGATTTGTGGGCACTGAGTAACATGTCTTATTTCCCTGCGGAAAATCCCAAATACATTGTATTCACTGTTATCAACCAGCCCAGTGATTATGTAGAAGGCGTGCAGACACCCACACCTATGACCAAAAAACTCATTGAAGGCATCATCAAATATGATAACCTGGAACCTACACAGCCTGTAGAAGATGAAGCAAACCTGTCTCAGAATAAAACTGTCACCGTTGCAGATTATACAGACAGCGTTATTTTCGATGTTATCGGTGATCTGGATGGGAAAGAACTGACATATAAAGTAGTGGGCAACGGCAATACCGTTGTAAATCAGGTGCCGAAAGGCGGAACCACCGTGGATGTAGGCAGTGAAGTCATCCTGTATGTACAGCGTTCCGAAGAAGACACTGGTACCGTCAGCGTGCCGAATGTTGTTGGCAAAAACTATGAACAGGCAGAAACCACGCTGACAAATGCAGGCTTTACTGTGGCATTTGAAGGGGATCAATCGGGAACTGTCACCGCACAAGATCCTAAGTATGGTGTATCTGTAGCAAAGGGAAGCGAAGTTATGCTGACCCTTGAAATTCCGGAAAAAACGGACACATCCACAGATACAACGGGTACGCAGACGACCCAATAACCAAACCCAAAGAAAACGCATAGACTCCTTGCTTTTTCCATATATTTGCTAATAAGGACATTGGAAAAGGCAGGGAGTTTTCTATGGAAAGACCAACGGTCGGTGAAAAACGCCGGCTTTTGATTTATCTGCTCTGCTGTATACTGGCGTTTCTGGTGCTGGCAGGGCGCCTGGTTTATATCGAAGTGTTTCGTGCGTCCCAGTGGCAGGAAATGGCTTATGAACAGCAGACCAGAGATCGTTTGATTACTGCGAAACGCGGCGATATTCTGGACAGAAACGGCGTCGGTATTGCCGAAACCCAGACAGTGTCGGCAGTCAGTGTTGTTCCGGCAGAGGTGAAAGAAAAAGAAGAAACAGCAAAGTTTCTGGCGGATACGCTGGAACTGGATTATGATGAAGTGCTGGAGAAAGTCCAGCAGAAAGTAGCGTTGGTACGGATTCAGTCAAAAGTGGATACGGAAACGGCGCAGACCATCCGGCAGGCGGATTTGCCGGGGGTAAAGGTGGACGAAGATGTCCAGCGGATTTATCCTTTCGGAGAACTGGCGGCACAGGTGGTTGGCTTTGTAGGCAAAGACAATCAGGGCATCATTGGGCTGGAAGCCAAGTATGACGATGTGTTGGAAGGGGAACAGGGGAAGATATTGACCCTGACAGATGCCAAAGGTCATGAACTGACAGCCGAACAGGAACGGATTCCGCCAGTGGATGGTGGAAATCTGGTGACAACATTGGATGTGACCATACAGCAGTATGCGGAACAGACATTGGCAAAAACAGTGGAATCCAAACAGGCGAAAAAAGGCTCTCTCATTGTGATGAACCCACAAAATGGGGAGATTTACGCCATGGCGAATTATCCCTCTTTTGACTTGAATGAGCCTTTTACCATCAACGACTCGGAATTAGCGGCAGTGTGGGAAGGGCTTTCTTCCAAGGAGCAGAGTGACGCCCTCAATACCATGTGGCGCAATTCTGCCATCAACGATACATATGAGCCGGGGAGTATTTTCAAAATCATCACTTCCGTAGCAGGTCTGGAAGAAGGCGTTGTGACGCCGGAATCCACTTTTTACTGTCCGGGGTATCATGTGGCAGGGGATCGGCAGATCAAATGCTGGCGATATCCCAGAACCCATGGTTCAGAAACATTTGCAGAAGGGGTGCAAAATTCCTGTAACCCGGTGTTTATGGAAATTGCGGAGCGGCTAGGCGCGGAAACCTTTCTGGATTATGTGGAAAAACTGGGCTTTCGGGAAAAAACAGGCATTGATCTGGCTGGGGAAGCTACGGGCATTATCCATGAACTGAAAAACGTAGGTCCTGTGGAACTTGCCACCATGTCTTTTGGTCAGTCTTTCCAGATTACACCTTTGCAATTGATGCGGTCTGTTTCTGCGGCAGTAAACGGCGGCTATCTGATAACACCCCATATTGGCTATGGTATTGCCGATGAAAATGGCAATTTGACAGAAACATTTTCCTATGAAAAAGGGGAACTGGTGCTTTCCAAGGAAACTTCCGAAACCATGAAAACCATATTGGAAAGCGTTGTGACAGAAGGCACTGCAACCAAAGCGGCAGTGGAAGGATACCGCATCGGCGGCAAAACAGCCACATCAGAAAAACTTCCACGCAGAAGCGGAAAGTACATTGCTTCTTTCATGACATTTGCACCGGCAAACGATCCACAGGTTATGGTGTTCCTGATGATTGATGAACCGCAAGGCGTATATTACGGCGGTACCGTTGGTGGTCCTGCCATGCAGGAAATGCTGCAAAATATCCTGCCTTATCTGGGCATTCCCAAAGAAGGAGAAATATCAGAGGATGCTGTGGTGGTTGTGCCGGATGTAACGGGAATGACTATGGCGGAAGCGAAGAACGCCCTTTGGCAGGCAGGACTGACAGCCCAGACGGATGAGGGGGAAACTGTTGTTTCTCAGCTCCCTCCCGCAGGACAGGAAGTCAACCGGGGGACAAAAGTTCTGCTCTACGGGACATAAAGAAAAAAGCGAATAAAAATGCGGAAGAATCGAAAAAAAATCATTCTTTTTCCGTTCCTTCCAGTTTTTTATGATATAATAAACAGATGCGAAAAAAAGCAACACCCAAAGGAGGAAAATACAGTGTTATTGCAAAAACTGTTAGAGGGTATTCCTTATAAAATGTTACAGGGAATCGATGGGGCAGAAATCAAAATGCCCGTTTACGATTCCCGAAAAGTACAGCCCGGCGACTTGTTTGTCTGCATCACAGGCTTTCAGACAGACGGCCACCGCTATATTCCCATGGCGCTGGAAAAAGGTGCGGCAGCCCTTTTGGTAGAACACGCTGTGGAAGATGTACCGGAAAACATCACAGTGATTCAGACAGAAAACAACCGTCAGGCATTGGCGGCGCTGTCTGCCAATTTTTATGACCATCCCACACAGAAAATCCGTGTGACAGGTGTCACCGGCACTAACGGCAAAACTACCATCACCTATCTGGTGCGTTCTGTGCTGGAACGGGTAGGCAGAAAAACAGGTGTTATCGGCACCATCGAAAACCGCATTGGGGATAAAGTCATCCCTACAGAACGGACAACGCCGGAATCTTTGGAATTGCAGGCATTGATGGAACAGATGCGTCAGGAAGATGTAACAGATGTCATTATGGAAGTTTCTTCCCACTCTCTGGATTTGCATCGCGTGGACGGCATTGCTTATGATGTGGCAGTGTTTACCAACCTGACACAGGATCATCTGGATTATCATAAAACCATGGAAAATTATAAAATTGCCAAGAGTATGCTCTTTGAACGGAGCAAAAAGAGCGTCATCAATATTGACGATGCCGCTGGTGATTTTATGGTGGAAAAATCCGCTGGAGAAGTGCTGACTTATGCCATCGACAAAGCGGCAGACCTGAAGGCAGAGGATATTTCCATTACAGCAGAAGGCACTGCCTTTACAGTGGTATATGAAGGAAAACGCTATGGTGTGAAATTGCACACACCCGGCAGATTCAGCGTATATAATGGACTGGGTGCTATCGGCGCTTGCCTGTGTCTGGGCGTGGAAATGGAAGACATTCTGGCTGGTCTGGCAGAAAACCCTGGCGTGGCAGGTCGTTTCCAGACAGTACGCAGCAAAAAAGGCTGTCAGGCGGTGGTGGACTATGCCCATACACCTGATGGACTGGAAAACGTGCTGAAAACAGCCAAAGAATTTACCAAAGGCAAACTGATTGCGGTCTTTGGTTGCGGTGGTGACAGAGATAAGACAAAACGCCCCATCATGGGACGCATTGGCGGACAGTACGCGGATTACTGCATCATCACATCCGATAATCCTCGTACCGAGGACCCGGAACAGATTTTGCGGGAAGTGGAAGCAGGCACAAAGGAAACTGGTTGTGCCTACGAAAAACAGGTTGACCGGAGAAAAGCCATTGTGCGTGCCGTAGAACTGGCACAGGCAGGAGATGTCATTCTCATTGCCGGCAAGGGCCATGAAACCTATCAGATTTTCCCGGATAAAACCATTCATTTTGACGATGTAGAAGAAGTGCGAAACGCGTTTGGAGATGATTGCTTATGAAAAAACTGACCATTCAGGAAATTGCCAATGCCACCCATGCACGGATTCTGGCAGCAAATTTAGAAGAGGCACAGCAGAAAACCATCTGTCATGTGACACAGGATTCCCGTCAGGCAGGGGAAGAAAGCCTCTTTGTGCCTTTGAAAGGCAAAAATTCCGACGGACATGATTACCTGAAAAGCTGCATGGAAAAAGGCGTTGCCGCATGTTTTACGGAACGTGAAATGACACCGGAAAATGGCTGCGTGCTGCTTCTGGTGGAAAACGCGAGAGCGGCTATGTTACAGTTGGCAAAATATTATCGCAGTCTATTTGATATTCCCGTTGTGGGCATCACAGGCAGCGTTGGCAAGACTACCACAAAGGATATGATTGCTTCTGTACTTTCTCAGAAATACAATACTTTGTGGACACTGGGAAATTTCAATAATGACCTTGGTGTGCCTCTGACATTGTTCCGTCTGGAAGAAGGTCATGAAGCTGCTGTCATTGAAATGGGCATGAACCATTTTGGGGAAATCCATCGTCTGGTGGATGTGGTACGTCCCCAGATTGGTGTCATTTCCAATGTTGGCGTTGCCCATATTGAACATTTGGGCAGCCGGGAAGGCATTTTGAAAGCAAAATGTGAATTGTTCGATTTTATGGATGAAAATAATGTTGCTGTGCTCAACGGCGATAACGATATGCTGGCGACATTGGATGGTAAACTTTCTCAGAAAGTGCGCTGGTTTGGTGTGGAAAATAAACGGGATGTTTACGCGGACAACATCGAAGCTGTTGGTCTGGAACATACCAGATGCACCATTCATACACCTGTGGGCAGCATGGACGTAGTGATTCCCATGCCCGGCGCACACATGGTGCTCAATGCTCTTTCTGCCGTAACCGTAGGGCTGGAGATGGGCTTTACATTGGATGAAATCAAAGGGGGCATTGAAAACTTCGTGCCCACAAAAGACCGTATGACCATTATGCGTCTGGAAAACGGTCTGACATTGCTGAATGATGTATATAACTCCAATCCAGTTTCTGCTAAGGCTTCTTTGGATATCCTCAAAGATGTGGAAGGCAGAAGCGTGGCATTCCTAGGCTTTATGGGAGAACTGGGCGAATTTGCGCCTCAGATGCACCGGGAAGTTGGGGCTTACGCGGCAGAAAAAGGCATTGACCTTTTGATTTGTATTGGCAACCATTCCGACCAGATGGCGGCAGGCGCAAAAGATGCCGGCATGAAAGAAGTGTATCGTTTTGACACACAGGAAGAATTCTGGGAAAAGGGTCTGGATTTGCTGAAAAAAGGAGATACAATTTTGTTGAAAGCATCCCGCAGCATGGGATTTGAAAAAACAGTAGAGAAATTGCAAGGAGTGAAATAAAGTGGGTTCTTTGGAACAGGCGGTTTACGCCATATTGATAGCCTTTGTCATTGGGGTGATTTTGTGTCCCATTCTGATTCCGGTACTGCATAAAATGAAGTTCGGGCAGAATGTCCGGGATGATGGCCCTCAGACACATCTGCAGAAACAGGGTACGCCTACCATGGGCGGTATTGCCTTTTTGATCGCTTTCGTGGTGGCATCCTTCTTCTTTTTGAAGGGAAACACCGATGGCATTGCGGTGGTACTGATGACACTGTGTTATGGTATCATTGGCTTTTTGGATGACTATATCAAAGTTGTGAAAAAACGTTCTCTGGGTCTGCGTGCATGGCAGAAACTGGCATTGCAGCTCATTGTAACAGCTGTATTCTGCTGGTATGTGATGATGAAAAGTGGTATTGGCACAGCCATTTACATTCCCTTTACCAATGGTATGGAACTGGATCTGGGTATTTTGTTTGTGCCTTTCCTCTTTATTGCGGTACTGGGTACTGTCAACGGTGTCAACCTGACAGACGGTCTGGATGGTCTGGCTGGCGGCGTAACCCTCATTGTAGCGGCGTTCTTTATGATTGTGTCCTGGGCAGCAGGCAGCATGATTTCTCCTGTCTGCGGGGCAATCGTTGGCGCACTGCTGGCATTTTTGCTCTTTAACTGCTATCCTGCCAAAGTGTTCATGGGGGATACAGGCTCTCTGGCGCTGGGCGGCTTTGTGGCTGCAACGGCTTTTGTGCTGAAAATGCCTATTTTCATTGTCATCGTTGGTTTTGTTTATCTGTGGGAATCTATCACAGTTATGCTGCAGGTAGGTTGGTTCAAGATTACAAAACGCAAATACGGCGAAGGCAGACGTCTGTTCAAAATGGCGCCTTTCCATCATCATCTGGAACAGTGCGGATGGAGAGAAACAAAGGTTGTGACTTTGTTCTATGTAGTGACTGCTCTGCTGTGCCTGCTGGGCTTCTTGGGCAGTAAAGCAATGTTTTAACGGAAAGAAGGAAAAAATCCATGAAATATACAGGAAAACGTGCCCTGGTATGCGGCATGGCAAAAAGCGGTATTGCGGCAGCGGCTCTGCTGCAGAAACTGGGTGCAGTGGTTACATTGCAGGATATGAAAGAACGTGACGCCGTTCCTGCGGCAGCACTGGAACTGGAAAAAGAAGGCGTTGCCCTTTATACAGGGAAGAACCCCGATGATATTGCATGTGAACAGGGTCTGATCGTACTCAGTCCCGGTATCCCCTGTGACCTGCCTTTCATTGAAGCGGCAGAAGCAGCTGGCGTAGAAGTCATCAGCGAAGTGGAACTGGCTTATAGAGAAACCACTTGCCCCATCACAGCAATCACAGGCACCAATGGGAAAACAACAACCACAACCCTCACAGGGGAAATTATGAAAGCTGTTCGCCCGAATACAGCAGTGGTAGGGAATATCGGTGTGCCTTACAGTGAAAAGGTACAGGGCTTGACAGAACAGGATTGGGTCGTTGCGGAAATCAGCAGCTTCCAGATGGAAAAAGCAAAAGAATTCCATCCCCACATCAGCGCGGTGCTGAATATCACCCCTGACCACCTGAACAGACACAAAACCATGGAAGTTTACATTGCCATGAAAGAACGTGTTTTTGCGAAACAGACAGCAGAAGATTTCTGCATTTTGAATTATGAAGACGAAACATGCCGGAAAATGGCAGACAAAACCGCTGCAAAGGTATTTTTCTTCAGCAGCGCACAGCCTTTGGCAGAAGGCATTTACCTGCAGGACAAAGATATTTTTGTAAAATGGCAGGGTATCGACGAAAAGCTGATTTCTGTGGATGAATTACAGATTTTGGGCGTGCATAACTATGAAAACGTCATGGCAGCAGCAGCTATGGGCATTTGCGCAGGCGTGGCGCTGGATACCATCCGTCAGGTACTGAAATCCTTTGCGGGCGTAGAACACCGTATTGAGTATGTAGCAACCGTAGATGGCGTTGATTACTATAACGATTCTAAGGGCACAAACACAGATGCGTCCATCCGTGCTGTCCTTGCCATGCAGAAACCCATTGTGCTCATTGGCGGCGGCTATGACAAAGGCGTTTCTTTTGACGACTGGACAAAGCTGTTCCCCGGCAGAGTCAAACATCTGGTACTCATCGGTGTAACAGCACCGCAGATTCGTGCGTCTGCGGAAAAATTCGGCTTTACGGCAATGACAGACTGCGAAACCTTTGCGGAAGCCGTAGATCTGTGCAGGGAAAAGGCAGAACCTGGTGATTGTGTGCTCCTTTCTCCCGCATGTGCAAGCTGGGGCATGTTTGATAACTACGAACAGCGCGGCGAAATGTTCAAAGAACAGGTTCGCTCCTATTTGCAGAAATAAACAAAGCGAGGTGGTAACATGGAACAGACCAGACAGGGAAAGGCAGGAAGAAAACCGCATAAAAAAAGAGTGAAAGCGGATACCTATGACTTCGGGCTGTTTTTCGTGGTACTGACGCTGGTATTGTTCGGCGTTGTCATGATTTTCAGCGCCAGTTATTATGAAACCATGTCCAGTAAAGAATATGGATATGATATGTTTTATTACTTGAAACGACAGGGCATGTGGGCAGTCGTGGGGACGGTTGGCATGATCGTTGCCATGAATGTGCCTTACCAGCTCTGGAAGAAGTTTTCCTTGATGCTGTACTGGATTTCCAATGGTCTGCTGGCAATCCTGCCTTTTGTCGGGAAAAATGTAAAAGGGCAGACCCGTTGGATTGAAATCGGTCCTTTGCAGTTCCAGCCTTCGGAATTTACCAAGGTTGCGGTTATACTGTATTTGTCTTACTATGTCATCAACCATCGGAAGGAATTGGGCAATCTGAAAGGATTTGCAAAAGCGGCAGGGATTCTGGCGATTCCAGTGGTACTGATTGCTATGACAAACTTCTCATCAGCCCTTTTGCTGCTTATGGTTGGTGTAACGATTCTGTTTGTTGCCAGCCCCAGAATCTGGTACTTTGTGGCAGGCATTGGCGCACTGGTGCCCTTTGTGGCAGTTATGGTCATTTTGCCACAGTTCCGCTATCGTCTGACCCGTATCACCACATGGCTGGACCCTTGGTCTGATTTGCAGGGGAATGGCTATCAGACGGTACAGTCTTTGTATGCAGTGGCATCTGGCGGTCTGTTTGGCGTAGGGCTGGGACAAAGCCGACAGAAATCATTTATCCCAGAAGCCCATAACGATATTATCTTTGCGATCATTTGTGAAGAACTGGGGCTCATTGGCGCGGCGTTGGTGATTATCCTTTTTGCAGTAGTGGTTTGGCGGGGCATTCGCATTGCCATGAACGCACGGGATAATTATGGGATGCTGGTGGCAACGGGCATTACATCTGTGGTGGCATATCAGTCTTTGATTAACATCGGCGTTGTAACCAATACCATTCCAAATACAGGGCAGCCTTTGCCGTTTATCAGTTACGGCGGCACGGCGCTGGTATTCCTGATGGGGATGATGGGGATATTGCTGAATATATCAAAGTATCCAAAGGATATGAAGAATACAGAATAATTTACAAAAAGCTATTGACAAATTTGTTCGTATTGAATAAAATGCTAAAGTATAAGATTCCATACAGCAAAAGCAAAGAAAAAGAGGAGTATGCGGATTCCGTCCCGCCAGAGAGAAAAATCCATGGGCTGCAAGGTTTTTCGGGAGCAGGCACGCAGAAGGTAGCTTTGGAGCTGTTCCGCTGAAAAAATAAGTAGGTGGAAACGGGTGGTTCCGTTACAGACCGAGAGTGTCCGTCAAGTTTTTTGACGGGAAATAAGGTGGTACCGCGAGCTTTCGTCCTTTGGGAGGAAAGCTCTTTTTTTATGAAACGAAGGAGGAGAAAACGTGAGAGAACTGGCAAAGAATTTTGATCCCGCAGCAGTAGAGGACAGACTCTATGCGATGTGGATGGAAAGAAAATATTTCCACACAAAAATCGATAAAAGCAAAAAACCTTATTGTATCGTAATGCCGCCCCCGAACATCACTGGGCAGCTGCACATGGGTCATGCACTGGATAACACCATGCAGGATATCCTGATCCGTTGGAAAAGAATGGCTGGCTACAATGCACTGTGGGTTCCCGGCATTGACCATGCAAGTATTTCCACAGAACTGAAAGTCGTACAGAAAATGGCTTCCGAAGGTCTGACCAAAGAAGATGTAGGTCGTGAAGGTTTCCTGGAACGTGCCTGGGCTTGGAAAGAAGAATACGGCGGCATCATCCTGAATCAGCTGCGCAAACTGGGCTGCTCCTGTGACTGGGAACGCGTACGTTTCACCATGGACGAAGGCTGCTCCGACGCCGTTTTGGAAGTATTCTGCCGTCTGTATGAAAAAGGCTATATCTATCGTGGTGAAAAGATCATCAACTGGTGCCCTGAATGTCAGACCACTATTTCTGACGCAGAAGTTAACCATGTGGAAACAGCAGGTCATTTCTACCACATTGAATATCCCATCGTAGGCTCCGATGAAAGACTGTGTCTGGCAACAACTCGTCCCGAAACCATGATGGGCGACGTTGCTGTTGCGGTTCATCCTGAAGACGAACGTTATCAGCACCTCATCGGCAAGACATGTATCCTGCCTTTGATGAACAAAGAAATCCCCATTGTTGCGGATGAATATGTTGACCGTGAATTCGGTACTGGTGTTGTAAAAATTACACCTGCTCATGACCCTAACGACTTTGAAGTTGGTGTACGTCATAACCTGCCTCGTATCAACGTTATGAACGACGATGGTACTATGAACGAAAAAGCAGGCAAATATGCAGGCATGGATCGTATGGAAGCCAGAAAAGCAGTGGTAGAAGACCTGAAAGAACAGGGCTATCTGGTAGAAATCGAAGACATCACCCATGCAGTAGGCTGCCATGAAAGATGTAATGTTCCCATCGAACCCCTGATCAAACTGCAGTGGTTTGTACGTATGGACGAACTGGCAAAACCTGCTATGGAAGTATATGAACAGCAGAAACTGCGCTTTGTTCCCGATCGTTTCGGTAAAGTATATATGCACTGGCTGGAAAACATCCGTGACTGGTGTATTTCCCGTCAGCTGTGGTGGGGTCATCGTATTCCCGCTTACTACTGCGATGAATGCGGTCATATCACTGTAAGCAAACATGCACCTGAAAAATGTGAAAAATGCGGCAGCACAAAACTGCATCAGGATGAAGATACACTGGATACATGGTTCAGCTCTGCGCTGTGGCCTTTCTCCACACTGGGCTGGCCCAATGAAACAGAAGATTTGAAACACTTCTATCCTACAAGCACACTGATCACTGGCTATGATATCATCTTCTTCTGGGTTGTTCGTATGGTATTCTCCGGTATGGAAAATATGCACGAAGTACCTTTCCATGATGTATTGATCCATGGTCTGATCCGTGACGATCAGGGCAGAAAGTTCTCAAAATCTCTGGGCAATGGTATCGATCCTCTGGAAGTTATCGCAAACTACGGTGCTGATCCTCTGCGTCTGATGCTGATCACCGGTAACGCACCCGGTAACGACATGCGTTTCTATTGGGAAAGACTGGACAACTGCCGTAACTTCTGCAACAAGATCTGGAACGCAAGCCGTTTCGTGATGATGAACATGGACGAAAAACAGGAAACAAAACTGCTGATGCTTACATCTGCAGATAAATGGATTCTGTCCAAAGTAAATACCCTGGCAAAAGATGTTTCCGAAAATCTGGAACATTATGAACTGGGTCTGGCTGCACAGAAGATTTACGATTTCCTGTGGGATGAATTCTGTGACTGGTATATTGAAATGGTAAAACCTCGTCTGTACAACAAAGACGACAGCACAAGAGAAGCAGCACTGTGGACACTGAAAACAGTTCTCATCAACGCTCTGAAGATGCTGCATCCTTTTATGCCTTATATCACAGAAGAACTGTTCCAGCATATTCAGGACGAAGAAGAAAGCATCATGATTTCCGATTGGCCTGTTTATAAAGAAGAATGGAACTACAAAGAAAACGAAGAAGAAATCGATACTATCAAAGAAGCAGTTCGTAACATCCGTAACATCCGTGCGGAAATGAACGTTGCACCTTCCAAGAAAGTACAGGTATTTGTTGTTTCTGATAAGGAAGAAGTAAGAGCGATCTTTGAACACAGCAAAGTATTCTTCAAAACACTGGGTCATGCCAGCGAAGTAACTGTACAGGCTGACAAAGCAGGTATCGGCGAAGATGCTGTTTCCGTAGTGACCAGCAACGCAACCATTTACATGCCTCTGGCAGAACTGGTTGACATTGAAAAAGAAGTAGAGCGTCTGACAAAAGAAAAAGAAAAAATGCTCAAAGAAATCGAAAGAGTAGAAAAGAAACTGGCAAACCAGGGCTTTGTATCCAAAGCGCCTCAGAAAGTCATCGACGAAGAAAAGGCAAAAGAAGAAAAATACAAAGCAACACTGGCACAGGTGGAAGAACGTCTGGCACAGCTTCAGAAATAATGAGATATAAAAAGGGATAAAACCGAAAAGCAACTTCCTCTTAAGAAAACATTGATTTTTGCTTCTTTGATTTCTTAAGAGGAATTGCGACAGCTGTCTTCAGAAGAAAACAGATCAAATAAAATCTCAATATCATAAGAAAGCCGAAATCCTTTGTCATGATAAGGATTTCGGCTTTCTTTGTTTTCTTCTGAAGATGCCCCTAAGGTTTTATCCCTTTTTGTATTTACTTGGTTTTGGGGCTTGCCCAAAGGAGAAAGTCTATTTTCTTTGTGGGAGTAAAGTGTTTGTATTGGGGAAAAGCGTCATCAAAAGCGGCTATGTATGATTTTGCTGTTTGGGTAGGTAAAAATTCCTGATACCATTGGAGGATATGCTCATACAGAGGAAGGGCGTTTTGGAATTTCGTTTCACAATTTGTGCCACGCAAGCGCAATTGCAGGCGATCCAGAACAATACTGTCCCAGATGGGAAAATCGGGGCACAAAGTTGCCAGCATTTTACTGGAAAAGGAACACTCTACCCGTCCTGTATGGCGGTAAAAAGTTTCCAGAATCAAAGGAAAGGTGGGAGTGCTTTCGTTTTTCCATTTCTCGAAATTCTCATAGTAAAATTTTCGCCAGTCTTCGTTGCGGCGGATGCGGTAAAAGCCATTAAACATTCTTTGGAAAGACATATCTTCAGACAGGTTTATATTTTTATAGGAGGACATGATTTTTTCGTATGTAATCAATCCTTTTTCTCTTTTGCGCAATCCTGCCAAAGCTTGTTGTATATCAATTTTTGGTTCAAACATTTAATGAGTTCCTTTCTGAAAAAAACAGCATGGTTTTCCATGCTGTTTTCTGTTGATTATCTTTTTTCTACATAGGTTTTTAAAATATATACCACATCATCCAGGCTGATTTTGGAGGTATTAATGGACAGATCATAGTTTTCCAGTTTGCCCCATTTTCTGCCTGTGAAATAGTTGTAGTATCCGGCACGCTTTTTGTCTGTTTTCAAAACGGCGCTTTCTACATTTTTTGCATCCAGCCCATACAGTTCAACGGCACGTTTGACGCGGTCTTCCAGTTCTGCGTGGATGAATACGTTGATGCAGTTGGGATTTTCAGACAGAACATAGTCTGCGGAGCGTCCAACGATGACGCAGCTGCCCTGTTCTGCAACTTCTTTGATGACCTGGGACTGTACCAGGAAGATTTTTTCATTCAAAGGCAGACCATAGGAATCTACGGTAGGTGTTAAAGTGGTTAAAGAAAGGAGCAGATTACCTGTGGAAACAGATTCCGCTTCTTTGAAGCATTCTTTAGACAGACCGGTCTTTTCTGCTGCCAGATTGATCAGTTCGTTGTCATAAAACGGAATGCCCAGTTCGTCTGCAAGTTTTTTCCCGATGATTCTGCCGCCGCTGCCATATTGACGGCTGATGGTGATGATTTTGTGGTCCATAATGACTCCCCCTCCAAAGTACCGCACAGCCAAAGTATGGGGCGGTTCTTCCAAAATTTTGTTACTTTTATTATACAATAAATACAAAAAACTTACAACCGAAATTGGGAAATGTGACTTGACCGGAGAGAGAAAAAGGTTCATAATATATTTAGCAAGCTAAATAAAAAGAGGTGTATGTTTTATGGATCACAGTTTTCATCACTGTCTGCTTTTGGCACAGACGGTGTTTCAAAAACAGGTGGTATTGGAAGCGGCAGAGCATGGGCTTTTGCCAGGACAGTCAAAAATATTGGATTATCTGCTCAGTCATGACGGCTGCGAGCAGAAATCATTGGGAGAAGCCTTTCATCTGGAAGCGGCAACGGTAACGGGCATTCTGCGCAGGATGGATGAGGCAGGGCTCATCAAAAAGCATGTAAAAGAAGGAAATCGGAAATCCCAATATGTGTTTTTGACAGAAAAGGGCAGGAAGATGGCTGCCGAAACGGTACGACCTATTATGAAATCCTGTGAAGAACAGGCTTTGGAAGGGATTACAGAAGAAGAAAAGGCAATTCTTTTGAAAGGTCTGCAAAAAATATACGAGAATATGACGAAGGGAAGCAAAAGATAATGGAGAAAGCAAAACGATATATTGTATTTTTTATTGGACTATTCATCAATGCGCTGGGGATTAGCTTTATCACAAAGGCGGATTTGGGGACATCTCCCATTTCCAGTATCCCTTATACATTGAGTTTGTATTTCCCCTTTACCTTAGGGGAATTTACAGTGGCATTCAGCGTATTTTTGATTTTGCTGCAGATTTTGCTGCTGCGGAGCAGATTTGAAAAGATACAGTTATTGCAGATACCTGTATCTTTGATTTTTGGATATTTCATCGACTTTACCATGAATCTGCTGTTCTTTTTGGCGCCGCAGAGTTATCCCACAAAATTGGTTTCTCTGTTCATCGGCTGTTTGATTCTGGGCTTTGGTGTTTATACAGAAGTGTTGGCAAACGTGGTCATGCTGCCCGGCGAAGGTTTTGTAAAAGCAGTTTGCACAGCTTTCAACCGGGAATTTGGTAAAACGAAAGTATGCTTTGACGCAAGTATGTCCATTGGTGCAGCAGTGATTTCTCTGGTATTGTTCCATCATCTGGAAGGCGTTAGAGAAGGTACCATCATTTCTGCTTTGCTTATCGGTACCATTGCTGGATTTTATGACAGAAAACTTTCTTTTCTTCCTGGATTGCTTTTCGGGGAGAAAAAATCTGAAGAAGAAAAAGAACAGACAGAACCGGAAAATGGTCTGGTCATTACCATTGCCAGAGAATATGGCAGCGGCGGACACGACATTGGCAAAGCATTGGCAAAAGAATTGGGCATTCCTTTCTACGACAGAAGCCTCATTGACATGACAGCAAAAGAAAGTGGTTTTTCCAGAGATTTTGTAGAGAAAAATGAACAGGCAGTACATAACCCCGTGCTGCAGAAAGTGCTGGCACAGTTCTATGCTTATTCCGGTGAGGATGTACCGCCGGCAGACAGACTGTTTCTGGCAGAATGGAAAGTCATTTCCGAAATTGCAGCAAAAGGAAGCTGTGTCATTGTAGGGCGTTGTGCTGATGTTATCCTGCGTCATCGTCCCCATACCATTCGTCTTTTCATCCATGCGCCGGAAGGATTCCGCAGACAGCGGGCAGAAACCAGCTATGGTCTGACTGAAGGGGAAGCGGCGGAAAAAGTACGCACCATCAATGAAGAAAGGGCAAGACATTACAAAAAATACACAGGCGGCAGCTGGGGCAGTGCGGAAAACTATCATTTATCTGTGGACAGCTCCCTTTGCGGCGTGGAAGACTGTGCAAAACTCCTTGTGGATTTCGTTCAGAAGGTGGAAAAGAACACACTTTAACGCCTTTTCGCAGAAAACCAATGTTTTTTTGCGGTTAAACTTTACTTTTTCCGCAAAAATGGTATGATAGTAGAGGAAAATTTTTATCTGTAAGGAGATTTATCAATATGGGAGAATCAATTACCGGCTTGAAAAGAAGCCACATGTGTTGCCATGTCAATGAAACCATGATTGGTCAGGAAGTGACCGTTATGGGGTGGGTACAGCGTCGCCGTGACCTGGGTCAGCTGATCTTCATCGCTCTGCGTGACAGAACAGGTCTGGTACAGATTGCCATCGACGGCAATACCGCACCCAAAGAAATTTTTGAAAAAGCTGAAACCGTTCGCAGTGAGTACACACTGGCTGTACGCGGTATTGTAACCGCTAGAACAGAAGGCAATATCAACCCTAACATGAAAACAGGGAAAATCGAAATCATTGCTTCTGAACTGCGTATCCTGTCTGAATCTGAAACAACACCTTTCCAGATTGAAGACAACATCACAGTCAAAGACGATCTGCGTCTGAAATACAGATATCTGGATCTGAGAAGACCTTGCCAGCTGAAGAACATTGTTCTGCGTCATCAGGTGGTACAGGCTCTCCGTGCCTTCCTGAACAACGAAGGTTTCCTGGAAATTGAAACACCTATTCTGGGCAAATCCACACCGGAAGGTGCCAGAGACTATCTGGTTCCCAGCCGTGTGCATCCCGGTAACTTCTACGGTCTGCCTCAGTCCCCTCAGCTGTACAAACAGCTGCTGATGGTTTCCGGTATGGACCGTTATTATCAGATTGCAAAATGCTTCCGTGACGAAGACCTGCGTGCAGACAGACAGCCTGAATTTACACAGGTGGACATGGAACTGTCCTTCATTGATGTAGACGATATCATGGACATCAACGAAAGACTGATGCAGAAAGTATTCAAAGACATCATGAATGTAGACGTGCAGCTGCCCCTGCAGCGCATGACTTATAAAGAAGCTATGGAACGCTTCGGTTCCGATAAGCCCGATGTACGTTTCGGCATGGAACTGGTAAACATTTCCGATGTAGTAGCCGGCACAGACTTTGTGGTATTCAAATCCGCACTGGAAGCTGGCGGCAGCGTACGTGCTATTAACGCAAAAGGCTGCGGTTCTTTCCCCAGAAAGAAAATCGACTCTCTGGTTGAATTTGTGAAAACATATCGTGCAAAAGGTCTGGCTTGGATCGTTGTCAACGAAGATGGCAGCCTGAAATCCCAGATTGCAAAATTCTTCACACCTGAAAAACTTCAGGAAATCGTGGACAAAATGGAAGGTAAACCCGGCGACTTGATCCTGATCTGTGCAGATAAGGACAAAGTTGTATTCGACTCTCTGGGTGCCCTGCGTCTGGAACTGTCCAAGATGCTGGAACTGACCAGACCCGACGACTTCCGTTTCCTGTGGATTACAGAATTCCCTATGCTGGAATGGGACGAAGAAGAAAACAGATATGTGGCAGTACACCATCCGTTCACAGCACCTATGGACGAAGACCTGGAACTGCTGGATACAGATCCCGGTGCAGTTCGTGCGAAAGCATACGACATCGTACTGAACGGTTACGAACTGGGCGGCGGCTCCATCAGAATCCACCGCAGAGATATTCAGCAGAAAATGTTCGAACTGCTGGGCTTCACTCAGGAAGATGCCCAGGAACGTTTCGGTTTCCTGTTGGATGCCTTCAAATACGGCGTACCCCCTCATGGCGGTCTGGCGTTCGGTCTGGACAGAATCATCATGCTCATGAGCAATGCGCCCAGCATCCGTGACGTTATCGCATTCCCTAAGGTAAAGGATGCTTCCTGCCCTATGACAGATGCGCCTAACGTGGTAGACCAGAAACAGCTGGATGAACTGGCAATCTGCTTCAATGAAGAAATTCTGAAAGCTGCTGCGGCAGAAACAGAAGAAGCGTAAGTTAGTTTTTTCAAAAAAGATTATGATAAAAGCACAAAATCTCTTAAAAAGAGGTTTTGTGCTTTTTTGATGAATTTGTTATGTTTTGTCAAAAAAACTCCTTTTTGTTATAATAAATAAAAGAAAAAGGAGGAGGCTAAATGAAATATAATCAGAAGCTTTATGAAAAAGTAAATGAAAAATATCAGAATATAGCAACTAGTCAATTATCAGATCAGGCTTTTTGTAAAGAAGTAGAAAAAAATATTATTGCTAGTAAAGGGGAAGAAAAAGAAATATGGGAAAGTTTATATCTTAGTACGCTACTTGAAGGTATTTCAAGAGGATATACCCACTATAATATAAAAGAGTTGGAATCCCGACTAGAGTATCAAGCATTTAAGCGGATGTTGAAAAAAACAGAAGTACAGCATTTCCTTTATAGGGCTGTACTGCATCTTTGGAATGGAGAATATGATGAAGTTTTTCCATTATTAGAGGAATATTTAGATAGTTTTGAAGATATCAGAATAAAGCCATTGACAGAGTTTGAATTTTTGAATCATTTTGTACTGCCGTTGAAAAATGGATATTCTGGCATGTGGAATCAGATTGCTGTATTGCTGAAAAAATATGGAACTGGTGAAGACATCATTGCAATGTGCTATGCTCTGGAGAAATATTATTACCATGAGAAATGGGAAGAGGCAACAGATGTATTAGCAATAGTATTACAAAAGAATCCAAATTTTTCGATAGCGAAAGAACTTCTTGCAAATGTGTATTATGAAATGAAATATTGGAAAAATGCGATTTTTTATTATCAACAGGTTGAAGATTTGGAAATCAATGAGAGAATCGCTTATCCGGAAGCCATTTATTTTAATATCGCATGGGCATATTCGAAAATAAGGGATTATAAGCAAGAAGAATTATATTATAGAAAAGCTTTGGATATGATGCCTAGTTATCCCAATGCGAAAAATAATCTGGGATGGTCTTTGCTGAAACAAAAGAAATATGAGGAAGCGGAGCAGGTTTTAAGGGAATGTGTGAAAGAAGAGAGAGATTTTCCTTATTCAATCAATAATCTGTGTGAAAGTTTGATGCGTCAGGAAAAATTAGAGGATTTAACTGCTTGCGTAAATAAGTATCATCATAAAATTGGAAAATGGCAGTTAAAAAATATAGAAAAAAAGACGGGATTAACTTTTGATTTTGGTAAAAAGGAAAAACGAGAACCTGAAGAAACGAATATGTATATTTCTGGTCAGGAAACACAGTTCAGTAATGAAAGACTTTTGGAAGAAGAATTATGGAATCGCTTGGATCAGGGCAAGGATATATTTGGAATGCATTTGAAAATTTACGAGGGTCCAAAAGGTTACGGAAGACAGTTTATCATACCAGTAGGACGCTTAGATTTGTTAGCTGTGGACGAGGATGAAAATTATTATGTAATTGAATTGAAAAAAGATTCTGGATATAAAGATGCATATGAGCAAACAGTTTCTTATGTTAAATGGATTCAAAAAAATATGGCAAAGAAAAGCCAAAAAGTATATGGAATTATTTGCCTGAATCAACCCACACAAGAATTGGTAGATAAGGTGAGAAATGATAAAAGTATGCGTTTGTTTGAATATCATATCCATTATCAAGAGATCAAATAAACAAAAAGCCTGTCGTATGACAGGTTTTTTGTTTATTTGATTTCCAAAATCGCATTAGAAAAGGAGTCAGTAATGTGTTTGAGAAGGTTTTCGTTTAGTCCAATCTGTTTCATTTTCTGCAAATCTCCTTGGTCCTTGGGGCGGTTCTTTCGGCTCTTTTTGGCGTAAACAAATTCCAGAGAGATGCAGCACAGCTTTTGTCCATGAGGCAGGACATAGGCAGTGATATAATCTTCTGGAGAAAGATTGGGCAGGCAGAGGGTCACAAGGCTGTCTTTTGCGCTGAAATCAGCAGTAGCGAAATCCCGTTGGACAAGGTTGTTGTTTTCTTTAAAAAAAGGCGTAAAACTGATTGGCAGACCATCCAGAAAGATTTCTGTACCAAAATCGACCTTTTCTTTGTTGCAGGAGAGAAAAAGAGAATCATGGGTGTGGTCATAAAGTCCTTGCTCTTTAAGAAAAGCGCGAATAGTTTCCATTTCTGAAAGAGGAACCACGAAATCAATATCGCTGTGGAGCCGATTGGAATCTTCACCGGAAATTACCCAAGGAACAAGACCACCAGCAAGAAATATTTTGTCTTTCAGTTTGGGATGAAGTCCAAAAGTGAGGGCTTTTTCTTTTACGAAATCACAGGGAAACATATCCATTCTCCTTTCTGATGGCGCATGATTTTTCTATCTCTCATCATAGGATATGAAAAGGAAAGATGCAATATTTCGGCAGGATTTTTGTTTTGTATTGTATTTTTTGGCATAAACATTTAAAATAGAAAAGAAGTGCAGAAAAAGGAGGAGCCTATGAAAAGCTATGCAGATGCCCATTGTGATACTGTGGTGAAAGCCATGGAAGCAGGAGAGAATATGCTGGAATTTTCAGGACAGCTGAATCTGGAAAAACTTGCTGCCTATGGACCGGCAGTGCAGATTTTTGCCATTTGGCTGGAACCGAAGTACTATCCCATTGCCATGCGACAGACCGTGAAATATCTGGACTATTATCTGGAACAGATGGAGCGGTACAAAGACCGTGTGGGCATGGTGAAAGGATTTTCCGATATTCTGGAAAACAAAAAACAGGGCAGGCTCTCTGCTATATTATCTCTGGAAGGCGGCGAAGCACTGGAAGGAGAAATTGCTGCCCTGCGGATGTTTCATCGTCTGGGTGTCAGATTGATGACGCTGACATGGAACCACAGAAACGCATTGGCAGACGGTGTGGCAGAAAGAGGCACTGGCGGCGGACTGACCACCTTCGGCAAAGCCGTTGTGAAAGAGATGGAACGGCTGGGCATGCTGGTGGATGTATCCCATTTGACAGATGCTGGTTTTTACGATGTGGCAAAAATGGCGGAAAAGCCTTTTGTGGCAAGCCATTCCAATGTACGGGCAATTTGTCCTCATCCACGGAATCTGACAGACGAACAGCTGAAAATCATCGGCGAAATGGATGGTTTTGTGGGGCTGAATTTTTTCCCGCCTTTTGTTGCGGAGAAAGACGCAGTGACACAGGATGATCTGCTGCGGCAGCTGACACATATGCTGGATATGGCTGGTGAGGATGCTGTGGGACTGGGCAGTGATTTTGACGGCATTGACGTGACACCGACAGACCTGCGTGCAGTGGAGGATATGGCACTTTTTCTGGAACGGATGGAACAGGAGTTTGGCAGTCATCTGGCGGAAAAAATACGTGAGAAAAATTTCCTGCGGGTGGCAGAAAGGGTATGGAAATAAGGAGGTAACATGAAACGGGTTATTATCAGCGTTGTGCTGCTTTTTGTCATTGCCGGATTGTTCCTTGTGAGCATCAACGGCATTAGACCGCATCCTTATACAGAGGCGGAGCTGAAAACAGTCTTTTTGGAAAAGGCTGAAGAAAATGGTCTTTCTCTGGAAGAAGGCTATGAAGTGGTTGAGAAAAAACATGCCAACAGCATGACTTATCTGATGGAAGATGTTAACGGCAATCATGCGTGGGGAACCTACGTAATGACACCGCTGAACGAAAAGTATAAATCTTATGATTTTTACACAGATCAGATGAATCTGGTGGAAGGCAGTCCCTATACTTATATGGTAAATGACGGCATTATGAAATATGACATCACAGTGTCTTATGACGGAGATCTTTCTATTGAAGGCTCTGAAAAAGCGCAGTCTGTACTGTCTCTGAAAATGCTGACAATGAGTTTTGGTATTATGGTAATTCTTGCAAATCTGGTACTGAATGGTGTCAGAAAAAGCAAATTTGATTAAACAAAAGAAATGAGGTAAAAGAAATGGAAGTATCAAGAAGAGCACAGAGCATCAAAGCATCCAGCACACTGGCAATCTCCGCAAAAGCGGCAGAACTGAAAGCACAGGGCAAAGATATGGTTACATTTGGCGTAGGGGAACCTGATTTTGACACCCCCGCACACATCAGAGAAGCGGCGAAAAAAGCCATTGATGAAGGCAAAACAAGATATACACCTGCGGCAGGTACACCTGCACTGCGGAAAGCTGTTTGCGATAAGCTGAAAAAAGACAACGGTCTGGACTATGAACCTGCACAGGTTGTTATCAGCAACGGCGCAAAACATTCCCTCATGAACGCATTTATGGCAATCCTGAACGAAGGAGATGAAGTCATCATTCCTGCACCTTTCTGGCTGAGCTATGCGGAAATGGTGAAAATTGCCGGCGGCGTGCCTGTAGTGGTACACACAAAGAAAGAAAATAACTTCATGCTGACAAAAGAAGAACTGGAAGGCGCTTACACAGCAAAAACAAAAGCACTGATCCTGACCAGCCCTTCCAACCCTACTGGCATGATTTCCTCTCTGGAAGATTTGCAGATGGTGGCAGACTTTGCTGTAAAACATGACATTTTCGTAATTTCCGATGAAATTTATGAAAAACTTATTTACGATGAAGGCAAAAAACATATCAGCATTGCTTCTTTGGGCAAGGAAATCTATGACAGAACCATCGTTATCAACGGTGTTTCCAAAAGCTATGCAATGACAGGCTGGAGAATCGGTTTTGCGGCTGCACCTCTGGAAGTGGCAAAACTCATGTCTTCCTTGCAGTCCCACATGGCTTCCAACCCCAACTCCATCGCGCAGGAAGCAACTCTGGCAGCTCTGGAAGGTCCTCAGGACTGTGTAACAGAAATGTGCAAAGAATTCAAGAAAAGAAGAGATTACATCTATGAAAGAGAAGAAGCCATTCCTATGATTTCCGCGCTGAAACCGGAAGGTGCATTCTATCTGTTTGTGGATGTATCCGGCACTTACGGGAAAAGCTATGAAGGTAAGGAAATCCACTCTGCGGCAGATTTCGCTGCAATTCTGATTGCGGAAAAATATGTGGCAGTGGTTCCTTGCGCAGACTTTGGTATGCCTGACTATATCCGTCTGTCTTATGCAACAGATATGGAACAGATCAAAAAAGGCATGGACCGCATCGAAGAAATGGTAAAAGCACTGGCATAAATCCATAAGGAGATGGCAATATGAGCTATGAAGTGTTGGAAAGCAAGCTGACTTATGAAGGCAAGATTGTGAAAGTAACGGTGGATAAGCTGCAGATGCCTGACGGCAAAGCGGCTTATCGGGAAACAGTTATCCGTGGCAAAAATGCAGCGGCAGCACTGGCAGTGGATGCAGAAGGCAAAATCATTTTTGTCAGACAGTATCGTCATGCCTTTAAAGAAATGCTGCTGGAAATCCCTGCAGGGGTGCTGGAAGAAGGGGAGGAACCCGGCGAAGGCATCAAACGGGAACTGGCTGAAGAAACAGGTAATCTGGCAGGAAATATGGAATTTATCTGTGAATTGTATCCCACAGTAGGATATTGCACAGAGAAGATCTTCCTGTATTTTGCTTCTGATCTGACACCTTGTCCTTGTTGTTTTGATGAGGATGAATTCATTGAAGTGGAACGGTATACACCGGAAGAAGCTTTGGAAATGATTTATAAAGGTGAAATCAAAGACGCGAAAACCGTTGCGGCAATTTTTGCGTATATGACCAGACATAAATAAAAAAGACGAGCCATAACCTTGTAACAGGAGAAAAAATGTGATGAGGTGAGGCTATGTATCCAAAAAAGAAAACACCGGCAGAGAGAGGGCAAATGATTTTTATGATTGTTTGCCTTTCTTTTTTGTTGGGGACAGTAGGCGGAGCGGTGGCTGCCAATTTGGCGGGACGCAGTGGAGAAGAAACGCTGGTGCGGTTTTTGCAGGAGCATTTGACGGCAGGAGGAGATTCCTCTTTCTGGTATACCTTCTGGAAATACATGAAGTATGACTTGCTCATCTGGGCAGGGGGATGGCTTTCCATGGGGGTATTCATTTCCGGGTGTGTTTGTCTGTTCCGAGGAATTTCGTTGGGGTTTACGGCGGCAATGCTTATGGCAAGCTATGGCGGCAAAGGCGTATGGCTGACCATATTGGGGATATTGCCCCAGAATCTGCTGTTGATTCCGGCTTATGTTGCCATGACAACGGTAGCGGTTTACTACCTTTTTGCATGGGGAGAAGAAGGCACCAGAAAGGGTGCAAGCAAACGAGAAAAACGGCGGCGGCAGACAGAATACTGCATATTATTGGCGGCATCAGTTTTGCCCATTGTGGTGGCAAGTGGTGTGGAAGTGGGGTTGATTCCTGCTTTTATGGCGTATTTAACCTAAAAATGTACGCGAAAAAAGGTCAGAATGGAGAATTTTGCAGCAACAGTGGAAAATTTATGAAAAAAATGTCGACAATTATGAAAAAAGTATTTATAATTTATGAAAGACTATGTCTTTTTTGATTTGAAGGGGTTATGAATATGGAAGAAAATCTGGCTGCTTTTCGCATGTACCTGCAAAATGTGAAAAAGTCATCTGAAAATACCATATTGTCATATTTACGGGATCTGCGGGGATTCTGCGGTTTTATGGAAGGCTTGGGCGTATGTGAGGTTTCCAAAATCAACCGTACCAATATCATGGCATATGTGTATGAATTGCAAAATCAACATAAGGCGTCCACAACGATTTTTCGAAATTTAGCGTCTATCCGTGCGTTTTTCTATTTTCTCATGGGGCAGGGCGTTGTAAAGGAAAACCCTGCTGTGGATCTGGAACTGCCCAGAGAGGAACGGAAAGTGCCGAAGATTATGACTTTGGAGCAGGTGGAAAAGCTGTTGGATCAGCCAAAGACCAGCGATGCCAAAGGTCTGCGGGATAAAGCCATGCTGGAAGTCCTTTATGCCACAGGTATCCGCGTATCAGAGCTGGTTTCCCTGCAAGTGGATGATGTGAATCTGCCTTTTGAATATATCCGTTGTACCACAGGCAGCAAAAGCCGTATGATTCCCATTGGTACAAAAGCCAAAGAGGCCCTTTGGGAATATCTGAAAAAAGGTCGGGTGCAGCTCATACATAACCCAGAGGAAACGGTGCTGTTTCTGAATTATGGCGGCAAGAAAATGACAAGACAGGGTTTCTGGAAGATTGTCAAAAATTATGCGGAAGAAGCGGGGATTCCCGGAGAGATAACACCCCATATCCTGCGCCATTCCTTTGCGGTGCATCTGCTGGAAAATGGGGCAGACCTGCGTTCTGTACAGGAAATGCTGGGACATTCTGATATTTCCACAACCCAGATTTATACAAAACTGAACAATACAAAAATCAAAAGCGTATATGCAAAAGCCCATCCGCGGGCATGAGTACATAAAACGAAAGCTGGAATCCTTGGAACTGGAAAGATTTCAGCTTTTTTTATGTTTGTGCAAAAAAAGAGAGGATTTTGAAAATCCTCTCTTGTAAGTTGCGCATCTATATCAAATTTGATATATACTTGCAGATCTTTTAGATCTCAATCTTTGCCCCCATGAGTTTCGCAAATTCAGCAACGATAGCAGCGTCGCCGGGCCATGCGGGTGCAGTAACCAGATTGCCGTCTACAACTGCTTTGTCTGCGTCTACAGCTACATATTCGCCGCCTGCCAATGTGATGTCAGGACCAACAGCGGGATAAGCAGTTGCTTTTTTACCTTTGAGTACGTTGGCTGCAGTCAAGATCTGAGGACCATGGCAGATTGCAGCAACTGGTTTATTTGCAGCGAAGAATTCCTGTACAATTTCAATTACTCTGGGTGTCAATCTCAGGTATTCGGGAGAACGTCCGCCGGTGATGAACAATCCAGCATAATCAGCTGTGTTAACAGCGTCGAAATCTGCTGTCAAAGCGAAGTTATGACCTCTTTTTTCGGAGTATGTCTGTTCTCCTTCGAAGTCATGAATTGCGGTACGAATAATGTCACCTGCTTTTTTTTCGGGGCAAACTACATCAACCTGATAACCCAGAACCTGCAGAGCCTGAAAAGGTACCATGGTTTCATAATCTTCCGTAAAATCTCCAGCCAACATTAAAACTTTCTTTCCCATTGTAATCTCCTCCTTTGTTGCCCGAAGGGCACATATATTTCTATGTGAATATATGTTATGTATTTCTATAAATACAGTATAAACCTGTTGTCAGAAAAATGCAAGAGTTTGATGAAAAATTCACAAAAAAACACTGTATACCAAAAAGCTATATGATAATGTCAGACAAAATAGTGGCATTGACAGCAGAGGTAAAAAAGCATACTATGGTCTTGCAGAGATAAAAACACGATCCGGTTGGTAGTCCGGATGCGGCAAGACGCCGTCAGTAACCTGACTCCTTGGTTGTCCCTTCTTTGTGCAGTAAAATACAAAAGGAGGAATGACCATGGAAAAGGTCAAAGTGACAATGACCGTACTTTTTGAGGAGCCTTTCTGGATCGGCATTTACGAACGGGAGGACGGAGAAAGCTATCAGGCGGCAAAGATACTTTTTGGTGCGGAGCCAAAGGGATTGGAAGTGCAGGAATATCTGCTGAAACATGTGTATCGGCTTTCTTTTGGCACTGGTGAGAAAAGTCAGATCTCTGACAAGCAGACCCGTAAGAATCCGAAACGGATGCAGCGGGAAATCCGTAAGCAGACAAGAGAAAGGGGAACAGGCACCCGCGCCCAGCAAGCCATACAGGCGCAGCGGGAAGAGCGAAAAATCCAAAAGCGCATCATCCGAAAGGAAGATAAGCTGGCAGAGGAAAAAGAACGGTTTTTGCAGAAACAACAGAAGAAACGCGAAAAACATCGTGGACACTAAAAGGAGAAATGCTTCATGAGAATTGGTTCAGGATATGACGTACATAAGCTGGTGGAAAACAGAGATCTGATATTGGGCGGTGTAAACATTCCCTATGAAAAAGGATTGCTGGGACATTCTGACGCGGATGTGCTGCTTCATGCCATTATGGATGCCCTGCTGGGAGCGGCGGCACTGGGGGATATTGGGGGACATTTTCCCGATACAGACCCGGCTTATAAAGGGGCAGATAGTAAAAAATTATTATCCTGCGTTTGGGACTTGATTTCCCAAAAAGAATATTGTATAATGAATATCGACGCAACAGTAATCGCACAGCGTCCGAAGCTGAAACCTTATATTCCTGAGATGCAGAAGAATATCGCTGAGATTCTCCACATAGATATAGATCAGGTCAATGTAAAGGCAACAACAGAGGAAGGGCTGGGATTTACCGGCGCGGGAGAAGGCATTGCCGCTTCGGCTGTGTGCCTTTTAGAAAAAACGAAATAAGCCAAAAGTGATGATGGAAAAGAGTAGTCCTTTTATCACCTGCCAGAGAATAACGGCCGTGGTGAAAGGCGATGAAATTTGAGTTTCCAGGAAACTGGGGGTTTGAATGGCACCGTCTTAAGATACATGGGTGAGAGCCGTTTACAGAATGAGGAGGATGAAGTGCGTTCCTGAACTGAACAGGCGAACCATTTTTATTTTGCAGTAGCCTGATTCCGATGACAACGTTACAGTCGAGAAAGTGAGGCGGTATCTTTTTTCTGCGGAAAAACAGACCGTCTAAGTAAAGTGGAACCACGGAGTATAACAGCTTCGTCTTTACAGTGTTTGTAAAGACGGGGCTTTTTCTTTTTGGGGAAACAGAGAAGAAAAGCGCAGGAACACCTTATTTCGTGCTGTAATATCATAAAAAAGAATATCAGTATCGAGAGGAGAAACCAAACATGAATACAAGAGAACTCAAAGCAAGAATTGAAGAAATGGTTGACGTTATTAAGGAAAAAGATCCTGCCATCAGAAGCAACATCGAAGTCATTCTCTACCCCAGTTTCTGGGCAGTGATCAACCACAGAATTGCCCACAGCTTCTACAAAAAGAAACATTATTTCATTGCCAGAGCCATTTCTCAGATTTCCAGAGGTTTGACAGGCATTGAAATCCATCCCGGCGCACAGATTGGCAAACGCTTCTTCATTGACCACGGTATGGGTGTTGTCATTGGGGAAACAGCGGAAATTGGCGACAACGTTATGCTGTATCATGGTGTAACACTGGGCGGTACCGGCAAAGACAAAATCAAACGCCATCCTACCGTTGGAGATAATGTACTGATCGGCGCAGAAACCATTGTACTGGGTCCCATTACCATCGGTTCCAATACAAAAATCGGCGCAGGTTCCGTTGTGCTGGAAGATATTCCTGCTAACGTAACAGCTGTTGGCTCTCCCACAAAGATTGTAAGAAAAGACGGTATGCGCATCAAACCCACAGACCCTTCCGAATTTACAAAGGCAAAAAAACATGCAGTTTGAGAAATGAAAAAGAAAACGGAAGAATTATGGAAAATATGCTTGCAGAACCCGTTTTTGTGATATAATGTAACTTAGAAAAATATGGTTCAATAAAGGAAGGATGAACGACCATGAAAGTATATAATACACTGACAAGACAGAAAGAAGAATTCATTCCCCGCGAGGAAGGCAAAGTAAAAATGTACGTTTGCGGTCCTACCGTATATGACTATATCCATATCGGTAACGCACGCCCTTACGTTGTATTTGATACTGTAAGAAGATACCTGGAATACAAAGGTTATGACGTTACTTACGTTCAGAACTTCACAGACGTTGACGACAAGATCATCAACCGTGCAAACAAAGAAGGCAGTACAATGGAAGCAATCTCCAACCGTTACATTGAAGAAGCATTCCATGATGCTGACGGTCTGAATGTAAAACGTGCTACCGTGCACCCTCGTGTAACACAGGAAATGGACGGCATCATTGCTATGGTACAGACTTTGATCGACAAGGGTTATGCTTATGAAGACAATGGCACTGTTTACTATGATACAAAGAAATTCCCTGAATACGGCAAACTGTCCAAAAAGAATCTGGATGAACTGATCGCTGGTGCCAGCGAACGTGTAGCTATTGACGACGCTAAGAAAAACCCTACAGACTTCGTACTGTGGAAACCCAAAAAAGAAGGCGAACCCAGCTGGACTTCTCCTTGGGGCGAAGGCAGACCCGGTTGGCATATTGAATGCTCTGTTATGGCAAAACATCATCTGGGCGACACCATCGATATTCATGCCGGCGGCGAAGACCTGATCTTCCCTCACCATGAAAACGAAATCGCACAGAGTGAAGCTGCTAACGGCTGCCAGTTTGCAAAATATTGGCTGCACAACGGTTTCATTACTGTTGACAACGAAAAAATGTCCAAATCTTTGGGTAACTTCTTCACCGTTAGAGATATTGCGGCACAGTTCCCTTATGAAGTTATCCGTTTCTTCATTCTGAACGGTCATTACAGAAGCCCTATCAACTTCAGCAGAGATCTGATGCAGGCTTGCCAGAATGGTCTGGAAAGAATCAAAAACGCAAGAAAAGAACTGGATTTCTATATCAAAAACAGCGCTGACACAAAAATGACAGCAGAAGAAACTGCACAGGCAGCAGAACTGGAAAAATACAAAGAACAGTTCGAAGCAGCTATGGACGACGACTTTAACACAGCTGATGCTATTTCCGTTATCTATGAACTGGTTCGTTTCAGCAATATCGCTGTAAAAGCTGGCGTTTCCAAAGAATACGCAGAAAAGATTCAGGATATGCTGGATCATCTGTGCGGCGTACTGGGTGTAGCAGAACTGAAAGAAGACGCTGTATCTGATGAAGAAACAGCAAAAATCGAAGAACTCATTGCAAAGAGAGCAGAAGCGAAGAAAGCAAAAGACTTTGCAACAGCAGACGCTATCCGTGACGAACTGGCAGCTATGGGCATCACCATCAAAGATACCCGTCAGGGCGTACAGTGGTTCAGAGGTTAATTATGAACTTACAGGCATTGGACTTAATGCTGGGTCAGAAGGGGACAGTCAATCCAAAGGAGCTGTCCCCTTTGGCGCTGGCTTATATAGGGGATGCGGTTTATGAAATGCTGGTGCGCACCACTGTTTTGACAGGAGGGAATGCGCCGGTGAACCGTTTGCATAAAACCGCCAGAGATATGGTCAATGCAAAAGCACAGGCGGAATTTTATTTCCGTGTGGCTGAGGAATTGACAGAGGAGGAAACGGCTGTGTTCCGCAGAGGACGCAACGCGAAGTCCTATACCACACCGAAGAACGCCGATTTGATGGACTACCGCCATGCAACGGGGGTAGAAGCGGTATTCGGTTATTTGTATTTGGATGGAAAAATGGAAAGAGTCATTGACTTATTCCGTCTGGGTATGGCAGAATTGATAGAGAAATAAAAATAGAAGCCGATGCACTGATTTTGCACATCGGCTTTTTGCTGTGTTGGAAAAAAGAGAAAAACAGGAGGTTATTCCGTGGAAAAAAGACGAAATGAACGGGAATGGAAAGAAAAAAGACCCAGCGGCAGAAACGGTGAAGAACGCAAGGGTCGCAAGCCTTTCCATACTGCCAGAGAAGAACGGGAAATGGACAGAGAAATCAATGAAAACCAGCTGGAAGGCAGAAATGCCATTCTGGAAGTCCTCAGAAGCGGCAGAGATATTGAAAAAATCATGGTGGCAAAAGGCAATGTGGAAGGTACTATTAAACGAATCATTGCTATGGCTGTAGAAAAAGGCGTTGTTATTCAGGAAGTGAGCCGTCAGAAACTGGACGAAATTTCCCAGACAAAAAATCATCAGGGCGTTATTGCGCTGGTTTCTGCTCATGACTATGTGGAAGTAGAAGATATTCTGGCTGCGGCAAAAGAAAAAGGGGAAGATCCTTTTGTGCTGCTGTTGGATGGTATCACTGACCCTCACAATCTGGGCGCTATTTTGCGTACAGCAGAATGTGCCGGTGTCCATGGGGTTATCATTCCCAAACGTCGTTCCGTTGGTCTGAACGCAACAGTTGGGAAAACATCTGCCGGTGCCATTGAATATATGCCTGTGGCAAGAGTGACAAATATTGTGCAGACCATGGAATATCTGAAAAAAGAAGGTCTGTGGATTGCCTGCGCTGATATGAAAGGTCTGGATCATTTCGACACAAACATGAAAGGCCCTCTGGCATTGGTTATTGGCAGCGAAGGCGATGGTGTCAGCCGTCTGGTGAAAGAAAAATGTGACTTTACAGCATCTATTCCCATGTATGGGAAAATTTCTTCTTTGAATGCTTCTGTAGCGGCTGCACTGCTCATGTATGAAGTGGTAAGACAGAGAAGATTTTAAGATTTGACGGATTTTGCGGAAAAGAAGAATCTTTTGCAATTTCTATGGTTATATGATATGATGATACGATGAGAAGGGAGGGGATTGCCGTTGCAGGAGGATTTTTTGCTGGTGGACGGCTATAACATCATCCACGCATGGGACGAGCTGCGGGAATTGATGGAAGATGTCAGTCTGGAAAGTGCAAGGGTAAAGCTCATTGATACCCTTTCCAATTATAAAGGTGTACAGAAAGCGACCATTATCGTCGTTTTTGACGCATATCTGGTCAAGGGCAATCCTGGCTCTGTATCGAAGTATCATAATATTTATGTGGTCTATACAAAAGAAGCGGAAACGGCGGATCATTACATTGAACGAGTGGTAACATCCATGCCGAAGCATTATCGGGTGCGGGTGGCAACCACCGACGGACTGGAACAGATTATCATTTCCGGTCAAGGGGCTGTGCGCATGAGTGCCAAGGAACTGCATAATCAGGTGCATCAGGCGGAAACAGAACTGCGCCGACAGTACATTGAAAACAGACCGCCCAAAAACAATATGCTCGCCGATAATCTGGATGAGGAAGCGCTCAATTGGCTGGAGAATTTACGGCGGCAGAAATAAGGAGAACAGAGGATTTATATGATAAGTGAAAGAACAGAACAAACTGCAAACACCCAACAGGATGAACTGCTGGTGCGTCAGGCACAGAGCGGGGATAATGAGGCGGAAGCACGCCTGTTGGACAAATATAAACCCTTGGTGAAGGCAAAGTCCCGGGCTTATTTTCTCATTGGCGCGGATACAGAGGACATCATACAGGAGGGCATGATCGGACTGTATAAAGCCATTCGGGATTATGATAAGGAAAAGAATGCTTCTTTCCGTAGTTTTGCGGAACTGTGCATCAATCGTCAGATGATCACAGCCATTAAGGCGGCAACCAGACAGAAGCATCAGCCACTGAATTCGTATATCTCATTGAATAAGCCTGTGTTTGAGGAGGATTCCGAAGAAACCTATTTGGATCTGCTTCAGGAAGGGGAACTTCTGAACCCGGAAGCCCTGCTCATTGGACAGGAAAACAAAAACTTTCTGGAAAACCAGATGGAGAAGAATCTCAGCAGTTTCGAAAGCCGCGTACTGACATTATATTTGCAGGGCAGAAGCTATTTTGAGATTGCCAACATGCTGGATAAACCGGAAAAATCCATTGACAATGCCCTTCAGCGGGTGAAGAAAAAACTGGAAAAATTTGTTTTAAAAAAAAATCTTGACGGAATAGAATCTGTGTGATAGTATATAAAAGCTGACGGAAGAAATCTATTCTTCCTATGCTACTGTGGCTCAGTAGGTAGAGCGTCGCCTTGGTAAGGCGGAGGTCACGGGTTCAAGTCCCGTCAGTAGCTTTTCGCCCTCGCAAACGCGGGGGCTTTTTTGTTGCAAAAATCTTTGAAAGGGAGAAGGCGAATGAAGATGAAATATCAGGCAGTGATTTTTGATCTGGACGGCACACTGTTGGATACACTGGATGATCTGACAGACAGCATGAACGAGATTTTACGCAGATATGGAAGAAAAGAACGGACAAGAGAGGAAGCGGCAGCCTTTTTGGGGAACGGCAGTGCTGTGTATCTGAAATTAGCGGCAGGAGAACCGCTGGAAGATTTTGAAACTTGTCTGGAAGAATATAAGGCATATTATAAGGAACATATGGAAATCAAAACAAAGCCTTTTGACGGCGTTTTGCAGCTGCTGCGGGATTTACGTCAGGCTGGTGTGAAAACGGCAGTGGTATCTAATAAATTTGACGGGGCTGTCAAAGGTTTATGCAGCAAATACTTTGGGGATGCTGTTGATCTGGCAGTAGGGGAAGGCAATGGTCTGCGTCCCAAACCGGCAGGAGACATGGTAGAAGCGGCAGCAGAAAAGCTGGAGGTATCTTTGAAGGATTGTCTGTATGTGGGGGATACAGAGGTGGATTTGGCTACGGCAAAGGCAGCTGGCATGGATTGTGTCAGCGTTACATGGGGATTCCGCACAGAGGAGCAGCTGAAAAATGCAGGGGCAACTTATTTGGTTGACAGTGTGGGGGAATTGGAGCAGTATTTGTTGACAGAAAAAATTGCAGAACGGCTGGAAGTGCTGCCATATGCATTTTCTGTATGCTGTGTCAGTGATGAGACAAAGGTGGATTGGACACAGCCTTTTTGTTTTGCAGCAAAGACAGACAGGGAATTTTCTCTGGTGTGTCTGACAGAGCATGTGCCGGAAGAAACGCTGGAAAGAGAAGATGGTTGGAGAGCGTTCCGCGTTGCAGGGACGTTGGAATTTTCGTTGATTGGCATATTATCTCGGATTTCTGGTGTGCTGGCTGAGGCTGGTGTGGGAATTTTTGCGGTGTCTACATATCAGACGGATTATATTCTTTTGAAAGAAAATCAATTGGAAAAAGGATTGGATGCCCTGCGAAAAGCAGGTTATATGATTGATTAAAAACAAAAACGTCGGAAAATGTTTCTATGAAAGAAACATTTCCGACGTTTTTGCATTATTGGAATGGAAGTATGAACGTTTATTTCAAAACAACATTGTGGAATGTTTTTTTGCCTTTCTGTACCAGCAGTTTGCCGTCTGTGAACAAATCTGCAGTTACTTTGAAGTCAACGTCTGTGACAGGTTTTTCAGCTACTTTTACACCGCCCTGCTGTACTGCACGTCTGCCTTCGGAACGGGAAGGAACAACGCCGATGGTCGTCAGCAGTGTCAGGATATCCATGCCTTCTGCAAAGTCAGCAGCGGGCAGTTCTGTAGTAGGTGCGGAACCAGCAGCGGAACCTTTGCCGAACAGAGCTCTTGCAGCTTCCTGTGCTTTTGTTGCTTCTTCTTCACCGTGAACGATCTTAGTCAGTTCGAATGCCAGAACTTCTTTTGCTTTGTTGATTTCGCTGCCTTCCAGTGCGCCCAGACGACGTACTTCATCCATAGGCAGGAATGTCAGCAGAGCCAGACATTTTTCAACGTCTTTATCGCCCACGTTTCTCCAGTACTGGTAGAATTCGTAAGGAGATGTTTTTTCAGGATCAAGCCATACAGCACCGCTGACGGTTTTGCCCATTTTTACACCTTCACTGTTTGTCAGGAGTTTGAATGTCATACCGTAAGCAGGTTTGCCTGTTTTACGACGGATCAGTTCTACGCCGGCAATGATGTTGGACCACTGGTCATTGCCACCCATCTGCAGTACGCAGTCGTATCTTCTGTTCAGTTCGTAGAAGTCGTAGCCCTGCATGATCATGTAGTTGAATTCCAGGAAGGACAGACCAGCTTCTTTTTCCATACGGATTTTGAAGCAGTCCGCAGCCAGCATACGGTTTACGGAGAAGTGTACGCCAACGTCACGAAGGAATTCAATGTAATTCAGGTTTCTCAGCCAGTCTGCGTTGTTTGCAATGATGGCGCCGCCGTTTTCTTCGTCAAATTTGATGAAGTGAGACAGCTGTTTTTTGATGCAGGCAACGTTATGGTCGATGGTTTCTACGGTCATCATTTTACGCATGTCAGCTTTGCCGGAGGGGTCACCGATCATACCTGTGCCGCCGCCCATCAGACAGATAGGACGGTTGCCGCAGCGCTGCATGTGTGCCATTGCCATAACGGTCAGAAAGTGACCTACATGAAGGCTGTCTGCAGTAGGGTCGATACCGATATAAAATGTCACGCCGCCTTTTTCAAACAATTCTTTGATTTCATCTTCGTGTGTCAGCTGTTCAATAAAACCTCTTTCTTTCAGAACTTCGTAAGCATTCATGAGAAAACACCCTTTCTTTATTGGTTTGTATTTCAGCGAAGGCTTTCTGCAAATAAAAAAGGGTTCTGTCGCCAAAAGGACGAGAGAACCCGTGGTACCACCTTAATTCATGTTTATCATAACGAAAAGACAAACATCTTTCGGTCTAGGTAACGGCAGACAACCGTTGTGCCATTTCCTGCACAAAGCTCATGAGGCGTAATTTACAAATACTGTGCTGCAATCCTTTCACCAACCGGACTGCTCTCTGCGGCTGTAACCAGCTTTGCCCATATACTCAATCATCGCTGTTTTGCTTATTTATGAGCCTATCCTATCACAACTTTTTTTGAAAGTCAACCCCACAACTCAATTCTGCAATTTTTACAATCATTTCCACTGCTTTTTCCATAGAAGAAACGGGAATGTATTCATAAGGTCCATGGAAATTATGACCGCCGGCAAAGAGATTGGGGCAGGGAAGTCCCATAAAGGACAGGCGTGCACCATCAGTACCGCCGCGGATGGGCTGCACAATGGGTGTGATGCCGCAGGCTTCCATGGCCTGTTTTGCCAGATCTACGATTTCCATGCAGTCAGCAATTTTAGATGCCATATTATAGTACTGATCTTTCAGTTCCAGTGTGATGGCATTGGGATACTGGATGTTTTTCCGTTCCACAATGAGCTGGATGAGATTTTTTCTGTGGGCAAAAGTTTCTGAATTAAAATCACGAATGATATAAGTCAGCGTGGCTTCAGATACATTGCCTTCAAAAGAGCAAAGATGGAAGAAGCCTTCATAGCCTTCTGTTTTGGAAGGAATTTCTTTTTCTGGCAGCAGAGAAGCGATTTCTGTGCCAATGAGAGCGGCATTCTGCATGATGTTCTTTGCTGTACCGGGATGAACGCTGCGGCCTTTGATATGAATGACTGCCTGTGCGGCATTGAAATTTTCATATTCCAATTCACCGATTTTGCCGCCGTCCAGAGTATAGGCAAAGTCAGCACCGAATTTTTTCACATCAAAATGGTCAGCGCCTGCGCCGATTTCTTCGTCAGGTGTAAATGCAATACGGATTTTGCCATGAGGGATTTCAGGATGGGTCATGAGATATTCCATGGCGGAGAGAATTTCTGCGATGCCGGCCTTATCATCGGCTCCCAGAAGGGTTGTGCCGTCAGTGGTGATCAGCGTATCTCCGATATAATTCTTCAAATCTGGAAATTCATCAGGAGAAAGGGAGATGCCATTGAGCTGAATGGTTTCACCATCATAGTGATGAACGATATGAGGCATGATGCCATCGCCTTTGGCATCAGGACTGGTATCCATATGGGCAATAAAGCCAATGGTAGGAGCGTTGGGATCTGTTGCAGGCAGGGTAGCCATGACATAGCCGTGACGATCCATTACAGCATCAGCTAACCCAATCGCTTGGCATTCTTTGACGAGAAAATCTCCAAAGACAAGCTGCTGTTTTGTACTGGGAATGGCAGAAGAATTTTCATCAGAGGTTGTGGGCTGCTTGATATATGTTAAAAAACGTTCACTAACTGATTTCATAATTATAGAAGAACTCCTTTCTGTGTTTCGGAAATGTTTCGACAGTGTAAAGAAACTGTAAAACCATTTCTTATATTGTACCATTCTTAAGCAAGAAAAACCACAAGGTATGAAAAAGTTTGCGGAAAGCAGAGAAAATACGGGATTTTCAAGGAATGTTAAAATAATATGAAAAAAATGAAAAAAATTTCAAAAAAGGTGTTGACAGGAAAGTTATTTTGGGATATACTAACACCACTGCTTCGGAAAACACGAAACAGCAAAAAGAAAAATAAAAAACTTCAAAAAAAGTGTTGACAAACAAAACACAACGAAGTATAATAACAAAGGTTTCGCTGCTCAAGAAAAGCAAACTAAATCAGTATGGAGAGGTGTCCGAGTGGTTTAAGGAGCTGGTCTTGAAAACCAGTGACTCCGAGAGGGGCCGTGGGTTCGAATCCCACTCTCTCCGCCAATTAAATATTTTTTTCATCAGAGAGCACATGGAGAAGTACCCAAGTGGTTGAAGGGGTTCGCCTGGAAAGCGGATAGGTCGTTAATAGCGGCGCGAGGGTTCAAATCCCTCCTTCTCCGCCATTTTTATCAAATTCGAAGTTGAAAAACTTCGAAAAAAGATAAAAAAATACTTGACAAGCCTAAAACGATGTGATAAAATATCACTCGCCGCTGAAAAAGCGAGGCAAACAAGACTGATCCTTGAAAACTAAACAGCAGAAATAAACTTACAACCCATAGTCAATTCGGTCAGTGAGTTTCGAACCGTTTATGGAGCGACCGACCTAACACTGCAAAGTGTCAGAGGGAGCGGAATGA
>NZ_JADCKK010000024.1:0-38265 GCF_014982935.1 Anaerotignum lactatifermentans
TTCCGAGGACCACATGCGGTATTAGTCATCGTTTCCAATGATTATTCCCCAGTACAGGGCAGGTTGCCCACACGTTACTCACCCGTCCGCCACTAAGATAGATAAAAATCCTGCCGAAGCTCTCATTCTAAATATCTTCGTTCGACTTGCATGTGTTAAGCACGCCGCCAGCGTTCATCCTGAGCCAGGATCAAACTCTTATATTAAAGTTTAATGCCTAGCCAGTCAATCTGGCTATCCTCCGGTTTTTTCGAAACCGGCAAACTCTTGTCATTATTTTTGTCAGATGTCGTCTTTTTCACTTTGCGAAAAACCGTTCGTTTCTCACCATTCCGCTTCCTCTGACACTTTGCAGTGTTAGGTCGGTCGCTCCATAAACGGTTCGAAACTCACTGACCGAATTGACTATGGGTTGTAAGTTTATTTCTGCTGTTTAGTTTTCAAGGATCAGTCTTGTTTATCGCTCACACCGTTTGCGGTGTCAGCTTTTTCATTTTATCAGGCTTGTTTCATTCTGTCAAGTACTTTTTTAAATACTTTTCAGAGATTTTTGAAAGCAAGCTTTCTGATATTCTATTTTGTTGCATCGTTTTCTTAGCGACGCCTGATTATCTTACCAGACTTTCTTTTCGCCGTCAAGTACTTTTTTAAGTGCTTTTTATTTCTTTCGATGCTGTTGTTTTGCGTCCCATCTGCCGGAGCAGTGGTGCTTGCATATATTACCAAGATTCCTCCGCTTCGTCAAGTACTTTATCTCGTACAATCCGACACTTTTTTTATTTGTTAGGAAAAGAGTGCTCCTTTATTTAGAAGCACTCTCTCTTCCTCACGCTTTGGAGTTCTTTGTTTTCTGCTGTTTTTCAGCCTGTTTGCCGTTGGATTTGCAGTGATCCATGCTGTATTCCTGGGCAAATTCAGTTCTGTTCATGCTTTTTTCCTGTTTCTTTTCATTGTTTTTCTTCATGTTTTCCATGTTTTGAAACCTCCCCGGTCTATAGTTGCAAGTCCGTTTTCCCTTGCACTCCTAGTATGACCCGTTTGGTTTTGTTTATACACGTTTTTCTTGACACTCCAGCAAATATCTTTTTTTATACTTTCTTGCCGCGTATTTCTGTATCTTCCGATAGATCACCGGATTCATCAATCCGCCTGCAGCGCCTACCACTGGCAGACCTTGGATAAACTTCGCAGTCAGCATAGTCATAGAAAGGCTCGCCGCTGTTTTTTCAATTTCATCGGAAAATACATATGACATAGAAGCCTTTCCATTCTTCCGAATCCATTCTTCTACTTCCTCATCAGCTTCCTTACGATTTTCAGGAGAAGCCAGCGCTCCACGGATGAGCCGCAGCAAAAATACACGTTCCGCTTCTGTTTCGTAGCTGTATCCATAACTTGTCGCCGTTTCATACAATCCTTTCATCAATACGCCAATAAAAAGAGGGATATCCGGCAGACCAACGCCCAAAAGCCCCAAACCAACACCTTCTGCTGTGGTAATACACGCATTGACCAATCCGCTTTTCTTGGCAAGTCGATCTACCTTTCTCACAGATTGCCCTGTCGGACTTTTCTGCACCCGAAAATCATTTACGGAAAATTCTAAACTCAAGTCCTCTTTGCGGAATGTTTTCTCCACCACCGCTGTTCCCTTTTCAAACACCAGATAGAAAGCTTTTGTGAAAGCTTTATTCAATGTATCCACCAGTTTCGGCGGAATCTTTTCTTTTATTTTACCTTTTACGCTTTCCAGCTTCTCATTTTCCTTTTTCGGTTCTTCCCGCAGAAAACGGTCTTCCTTTCGTTTGATCTTCCCCAGTTCCCGCTCAATGCCGTTTTTGATTTTCATATCTCATCGCCTTCCGTTTCTTCTATTTGAAAAAGAGGAAAGCACTTCCTTTTATCCAGAACGCTTCCCTCTCTAATGTTATCCTTTTCTATTATTTCTGATCTTTGGGTGGTTCTTTATGAAGAACTCCTGTCAGATCTGTATCAGCAAAATTGGTTTTCATTTTGGTATCCGCCTGTACGTTCTGGAATTTGTAATAATCCATTACGCCAAGGTTCCCACTGCGCAGAGCATCTGCCATAGCCATAGGCACCTGTGCTTCCGCTTCCACAACTTTTGCTTTCATGCGTTCTACTTCCGCTTTCATTTCCTGTTCCATTGCGATTGCTGTTGCACGACGTTCTTCTGCTTTCGCCTGCGCAATCTGTTTGTCGGCTTCTGCCTGCTGGATCTGCAGATGTGCGCCAATGTTTCTGCCGATATCCACATCCGCAATATCAATAGAAAGGATTTCAAATGCAGTACCGCTGTCCAGACCTTTTGCCAAAACTGTTCTGGAAATCAAGTCAGGATTTTCCAGCACACTCTTATGGCTCTGAGAAGAACCAACGGTTGTAACGATACCTTCACCGACTCTTGCAATGATGGTTTCTTCACCGGCACCGCCCACCAGTCTGCCTAGGTTTGCTCTTACGGTAACTTTTGCAATAACCTTCACTTCGATACCGTCAATAGCCACAGCAGAAATCCAAGGTGTTTCGATAATCTTCGGTGTTACGCTCATACGCACCGCTTCAAATACGTTTCTCCCTGCCAGGTCAATGGCAGCTGCCCGTTCAAAAGACAAGTCCAGATTGGCTCTGTGTGCCGCAATGAGAGCATCAACGACATTATCTACACGACCACCGGAAAGCAAATGTGATTCCAGCTGGTTCGCATTGACATTCATGCCTGCTTTCTGGGCTTTAATCAGAGGGCGGATGATTTTATCTGCCCGTACCCGACGGAGCCGCATCCCAACCAAAGAAAAGATGCTCACCTTTACGCCGGCGGAAATTGCCGAAATCCAAAGCCCCAAAGGCACAAAACTCAAGAAGATCACAACAACAACTAAAATCAATATAATTGGCACAATCAACGCCAGAATATCAAATCCCATACTGATTCATCCCCTTTTTCCTTATTTACTTAACACTCTGCCACTGTCACGGTTTTTCCCTGTATGTGTGTTACACGCACGCGCTTTCCGCGGTCAATGAAATCCCCATTGGAACATACGTCCACCATCTTCCCCTGGAAATCAGCTACGCCAAAAGGTCGCAGTGTTGTCTGTGTCACACCTTCTGCTCCCAGCAAGCCCTGCAATGTACTTTCGTCAAAATCCTGGGCTTCCTGTTTGTCCCGCAGGACAACCTTGTTATAAAAACCGCTTTTTTTCGCCAGAACGATCATCAATGCAAAAGCAATGACCAGCAAAACAACCGTAATCAAAAACGCTGTAATGCCATAAACCTTTGCCACCAGAAACGCCGTTCCCAAAAGACACACACTGCCCAAAATACCAAAAACACCGAATCCAGGAATCAGCATTTCGGCAAATACCAGTGCCAATCCAACGATGCAAAGCAGGATAATCCAAGGCAGCATACGCTCCACCTTCCTTTCCAACAGCATATCCATTCCCATGAAAAATCTGCATCCACTTTTCTCCATAAGAAAGCATATCCGTTATCTGTTTGTTCGATTTTCACCGAAATATCAAAAAGATTTTGATGTAGTTATTGTATCACACCGAAAGACAAATGTATATCTGTTTTGCAAAGATTAAAAAATGCGTAAGAATCCAAAAAGGCAGTTTTCCGGCTTTGGGGCATCTTCATGAGAAAACAAAGAAAGCCGAAATCCTTATGATAACAAAAGATTCCAGCTTCCTTATGTTATTGAGATTTTATTTGATATGTTTTCTACCGAAGAAAGCCCTGGCAATTCCCCTTAAGAAATCAATATTTTCTTAAGAGGACGTTGCTTTCGGAAACTGCCTTTTGTCATGTTCATACAATCCCTTCTGTTCAGACTGCTTCTTTTGTCACAGGAACCAGAATCCGTTCGCCCGCACGGATGTGTTCCGAACGCATCTGGTTTAATTTCTGAATTTTCCCAACCATATGTTCGGTTTTTTCTCCGTCTGCTTTATACTCTGCCGCAATGTCCCACAGGGTATCGCCGGAATGAATCAGAACGGATTCATAGTAGACTTCCTCCGTTTTCTGTGTCTGCGCCCCCATTGCGATGGTTCCAATGCCTGTAATCAGTACAACTGTCAGCAGAATCAAAAAATTCTTTCTTGCTTTTCTAGATCTTCTTACCATGAGTCTTCTTTTTCTTCCGTCCATGTTCACCCCTCCTAAATGCCGAACATATTTTCTATTTGTTCTTATCATATACGAACATATATTCTTTGTCAACTACTTTTTATACTTTAACGAACACAGGTTTGATTTTGTTCCCTTCCTATGTTACAATATGGTTACATCTATTTTTCTGCCCATTGGGCAATCTACAAGGAAGTGAATACATGAACGATTTATCCGCAAAACAACAGCAGATTTTAGAATATATGAAAGCAGAAGTACGGGAAAAAGGCTATCCGCCTTCCGTCCGCGAGATTTGTGAAGCCGTTGGGCTCAAGTCCACCTCCACTGTTCACGGTCATCTGGCACGTCTGGAGAAAAAAGGCTATATTCGTCGGGACCCTACCAAACCCCGCGCCATTGAAATTCTGGACGAAGCGCCCCATAATCCCGATCTTCCCACAAGAGAACTGGTACAGGTGCCCATTGTCGGCAACATCACCGCCGGCACACCCATCCTTGCCGTGGAAAACATTGAAGATACCTTCCCTGTTCCCGTGGATTATGTCCATAACGATACGGTGTTTATGCTGAAGGTTCGTGGGGATAGTATGATAGAGGCTGGTATTTTCGATAAGGACTTGATCCTTGTTCGCCAGCAGAGCAACGCCTCTAATGGTGACATTGTTGTAGCCCTCATCGAAGACTATGCCACCGTCAAAACATTTTACAGAGAAAAAGACTTTGTTCGCCTGCAGCCCCAGAACGCATCTATGAATCCCATCATCGTGCGTGATGTGACAATCCTGGGCAAAGTCATCGGTCTATTCAGAAAATTCTAAGGAGTGAAATTATGTTCGGTTATGTCAAAATCGGCGCTGCTGTTCCTCAGCTGAAACTTGCCGATTGTATTTCCAATAAAGAAGAAATCCTCAAACTGATTCGCGAAGCAAATGAAAAAGGCATCCGTGTCCTGACTTTCCCGGAACTGGCACTGACAGGCTACACCTGTGGTGACCTGTTCTTCCAGCTTCCTCTCATTCAGGCAGCAGAGAAGGCATTGAAAGAAATCGCTGCGGAAACAGCAGAACTGGATATGGTCATTGCCATCGGTGTTCCCGTTATGGCAGACAACCAGACTTTCAACTGTGTAGCACTGCTTCATCAGGGCAGAATCCTTGGTCTGGTTCCCAAAACCTTTATCCCTAACTACAGCGAATTTTATGAAGAACGCTGGTTTGCATCTGCCGGTGATCTGATCAGTGAGGAAATCTCCTACGCAGGTCAGATGGTTCCCATTGGCGCAGACCTGCTCTTTGCAGCCGACGGCATTCCTTTCCTGAAAATCGGCGTGGAAATCTGTGAGGACCTGTGGGTACCCATTCCTCCAAGCTCTTACCAGAGCCTTTACGGCGCTACACTGCTGCTGAACGCTTCTGCCAGCAATGAACTGGCAGGCAAACCCCAGTATCGTCATCAGCTGGTTGCTCAGCAGTCTTCCCGTTGTCTGGCAGCTTACGTATACGCTGCCGCAGGCATCGGCGAATCCACACAGGACGCTGTTTTCAGCGGTCACAGCCTCATCTGCGAAAACGGTACTCTCCTTTGTGAAACAGAATCCTTCTCCAGAGAAAGCCAGCTGGTTGCGGCAGACATCGACCTGGAAGTCCTTGCCAACGAACGCCGCCACCATACCACATTCATGGGTCAGCTTTCTCAGCCCGAAGCACAGCGATTCTATCGTGAAATTCATTTCCCTATGACAGAATCTCCTCTGGGCAAATTGGATCGTCATATTTCTCCGGCACCTTTCACACCGGACGATGCCCATCTGGACGCACGCTGCCAGAACATCTTCCAGATTCAGGTAACTGGTCTGGCACGCCGTATGGAACATGCCCATGCGAACACATTGGTCATTGGTATTTCCGGCGGTCTGGACTCCACATTGGCACTGCTGGTTGCAGCCAAAGCCTGTGATTACCTTGGTATGTCCAGAGATCACGTTCTGGGCGTTACCATGCCCGGCTTCGGCACCACCGACCGCACATACAATAACGCACTGGAACTGATGCGTTCTCTTGGCATCCAGATGAAAGAAATCTCCATCAAAAACGCTGCTCTGCAGCATTTCGCGGACATCGAACATGACCCCGAAATCCATGATGTCACATACGAAAACACACAGGCTCGTGAACGTACCCAGATTCTGATGGATCTGGCAAACAAAACAAACGGTCTGGTAGTTGGTACCGGCGACCTGTCCGAACTGGCATTGGGCTGGGCAACTTATAACGGCGACCACATGTCCATGTATGGCGTGAACGCCGGTGTACCCAAAACACTGGTACGGGTACTGGTAAACTGGGTTGCTCATTCCAAAGCAGTGGACGAAACCGCTTCCCGCATCCTGCTGGATGTACTGGATACCCCCATCAGCCCGGAACTTCTGCCTCCCGATAAAGACGGCAAAATCAATCAGAAAACAGAAGACCTCGTTGGGCCTTATGAACTCCACGATTTCTTCCTGTTCCATATTCTCCGTTTCGGCTTCCGCCCTGCAAAAGTGCTGTATCTGGCGGAAATCGCCTTCGACGGCAGCTATGACCGGGAAACACTGCTGAAGTGGCTGAAAAACTTCTATCGCCGTTTCTTCGTGCAGCAGTTCAAACGCTCCTGCCTGCCTGATGGTCCCAAAGTTGGTGCCCTTTGCCTGTCTCCTCGCAGTGACTGGCGGATGCCTTCCGACGCTTTCAACCGTGTATGGATGGAAGAAGTGGAAAAACTGTAATCCTGATAAAATTGGAGTCCCTAAAAGGACTCCTTTTTCTTTTACAAATCTTTAATTTTCATTTGATCCATATCGCTGTTTTTCTTCTTTTTTCTCCTAATTCCAACATAAATCAACAGGTAAACGACAGTTCCAATGTTTGATACCAAAAAGGAGAGTATCATTGCCCGCACATTTGTTGCCTGCAGCAAAAAAACAAGACTTCCTAAAAACGAAATTGCCGGTAAAATCAATCCCAGCCACTTATTCTCTTTCCGACAGAGAAAAATCTGTAATAAAATGAACAGTGCAAAAGGCACCAGCCATACCATCAATAATATCCACAATACACTATTAGTCATTGCCATTCCTACTTCTCTCCTTTCTCTTTCCGATATGCTGTAATGAGCAGCTTCGCCGTATCAAAATCCAATTTGTCATCCATAGCCAGCTCTTTGATGAGCCGCACATAAGGCTCCTGTTCTTTCTGTTCCGTCAACTGTATTTTCTGGATGAGTTTATCCAGCCGTAATCTCACCGTAGGATAGGTAACGCCGTAAATTCCTGCGATTTCTTTCAAAGAACCAGAAGCCAGTACAAAATTTTTGATAAATGCCAAATCTTCTTCTTCCAACTGCATGATCCAATCCGGTATTCGTTCCACATCCTCACCGCCTTTCATATTATTAAAATAACATTTAATATTATTAAAGTCAATATATATTTTTATTTTCATTTTATTAATTCTATTTTTTATTTTTTATCATATACTAGTGATAAAAACGACAGGAGTGTCAATCATGCAAAATCCCAATGTGAAATATCTAAAAACCCCACAGGGGGACATTGCTGTTTTTTCCCTAGAGCATAACCGTTTGTGGTGCCGCAGACAGACTTCCGATGGCAGATACACCCCCTTTTGTATCGCAGAAGGCGTTTCTGCCTTTTCCCTTTGCCAGTATGAATCTTATACATACCTGCTCTATCCCACCACCGACGGAAGGCTCATATTGTCTGCCTCCTCTGACTTGATGCAGTGGGAACCACGCCCTTTGTGGCAGGCAGGTGACAAGCGATGGCAAAATACCTATTGTTTCATGGCGCCCCAAAAAGATGCTTTCCATCTTTTCTATGGCGTTTCCCAGCCTCAAAGCGGCAATCACATTTTGGAATACGCCCTGTTCCAGAAAGGACAGTGGCAGCCGCCATATCAAATCGACCATTTTCTGCCTCTGCCGGGAGCACCTTTTCTGGGACGCAGGTTAGGGGAAAATCATGTGATTTTGTACTATCGTTCCCACCGCAGCACCATTAGTGCTCGGGAAATCCTACTTTCTCCTTTCACCCTAGGCAGTCTTTCCCCTCTCATCCAGACAGGGGGTACCTGCACAGATTTTTCCATTCTGGAAGACAACCAGCAGATGCATATTCTCTATCTCAGCCGGAACCTATTCCGCAATCAGGTGGTTTATCGCTGCAAACAGGGTTCTGCCGTGGGACGTCCCTTCGTCCTTTGGGAAAGCGGCTCTGCCTGCGACCATTGTCTGGTTTATCGCCAGCAAGATAAGATCATACTGTTCTGGTGCGCAAACGGTCTGCCTATGCGATGTATCTGTGAAAACGGCACTTCCATTGGTCCTGTGGAACGCTGCACATTCCCCTTCCCTCTGCAAAGTCTGAAAGGTGAATTCATAGGCGCATCTGATCCTTTTGCATCTGAAGCCATTGGCGACAGGCAGAACAATTTCCATCCTGCCATTTTTTCAGAAAATACGCAGCCCCTTTCACCGCCTCAGTTATACGCCGCTTCTGCCCCATCCCAAGTACGGGAGGAAAAGAATGACGAACTGGAAGAACTGCGGACCCTCCTTTCCCAGCGCAGCGAAGAAATTTCCGCCGTCAACGCAAAATGGAAAGCGCAGGTGGATGCTTTGCAGGAAAGACTGGCAGCTTATGAAAAAAGCGAGCCCATAGAAAACGATACGCCTTAATACAAATATCCTTTTATAGAAATAAAGAAAGCTGAAATCCTTACTAGATGAAGGGTTCCAGCTTTCTTATTTTTACGAAGATTTTATCTCATATATTTTTTAAGGGGAATCTGTATTTTGAAAAATTCTATCTTTCCATTCTTATTCGCCGAAGAACAGTTCCATGTCTTCTTCCACAGTACCAATACCTGCGATACCGAAGTTTTCCACCAGCACTTTTGCCACATTGGGAGAAAGGAATGCGGGAAGTGTGGGACCCAGATGGATATTCTTCACACCCAGATACAGCAGTGCCAGCAATACGATAACTGCTTTCTGTTCATACCAAGCAATGTTATATACGATGGGCAAATCATTGATATCTTCCAGACCGAACACTTCTTTCAGCTTCAGTGCAATCACAGCCAGAGAGTAGCTGTCATTGCACTGACCAGCATCCAGCACACGAGGGATACCGTTGATGTCGCCCAAATCCAGTTTATTGTATTTGTATTTCGCACAGCCTGCTGTGAGAATCACAGTATCTTTGGGCAGTGCCTTTGCGAAATCTGTATAGTAATTCCGTTTGGGACTGCGGCCATCACAGCCAGCCATTACCACAAATTTCTTGATAGCGCCGCTCTTTACGGCTTCTACAATCTTGTCTGCCAGAGCCAATACCTGATGGTGTGCAAAACCGCCAACGATTTCACCTGTTTCCAGTTCTGTAGGCGCGGGGCACTGTTTCGCATGGGCGATCAATGCGGAGAAATCTTTTTCTTCTCCAACGCCGCCGGGAATATGTTTGCATCCGGGGAAACCAACTGCGCCAGTGGTATACACACGGTCTTTGTAGCTTTCCAGGGGAGGTACCAGACAGTTTGTGGTCAACAGCACAGGACCATTGAATGCTTCGAATTCTTCTTTCTGTTTCCACCATGCATTGCCGTAGTTGCCTGCAAAGCGGCTATATTTCTGGAATGCGGGATAGTAGTGTGCAGGCAGCATTTCAGAGTGTGTATACACGTCTACTCCTGTGCCTTCTGTCTGTTTCAGCAGCATTTCCAAATCTCTCAGGTCGTGACCGGAAACCAGAATACCAGGATTTTTCCGTACACCCAGCGCAACTTTTGTCATCTGTGGATTGCCGTAAGCAGTTGTATTTGCTTCATCCAGCATTGCCATGGCGTCTACGCCATATTTGCCTGTTTCCATAGTCAATGCCACCAGTGCTTCCACATCCAGACTGTCATCCAATGTTTTTGCCAGTGTTTCCTGCAGGAATGCATCAATGGCTTCGCTTTCCTTGCCCAGTGCGTTTGCATGTTTGCTGTAAGCAGCCATGCCTTTCAGACCATACACAATCATTTCCCGTAGACTGCGGATATCTTCATTTTCTGTGGAAAGAACGCCTACCTGTGCGGCTTTTTCCGCAAAAGTTTCTTCTGTTCCGTTCCATTTTGCAGCTTCTGTCAAACCTGCATCACTGCCCAATTCTGCCAGCAATGCTTCTTTACAAGCCAATGTGTCCACAATGCGTGCTGTAATTTTTTCATCATCAAAGTTAGCGTTTGTAATGGTGATGAACAAATTTTCTGTCACCAGATGGTTCACATCTGTTCCAACTTTTTTACCTGCTTTCCGCAGCTTTGTTGCCACATCGGAAAGCCCCTTTGTCACATAAATCAATAAATCCTGCAAGCCTGCTGTCTGCGCGCTTTTCCCGCATACCCCCACTCTTGTGCAGCCTTTGCAGCCTGCTGTTTCCTGACACTGAAAACAAAACATATTCATCATTCTTCTCTCCTTTTCATCTATCTTTTATCCTTCCAAAGGAAAAATAACTGTTAATAACATTTTGAATGCTTCCTGACCATAAACGGCATGGGGTTTTCCTGCTGGCATTACCAGTGTTTCCCCTGCTTCCAAAATATATTCTTTGCCGTCTACCGTAAATTTTCCGGTGCCTTCCAGCACTGTCACCATGGCATCCCCATGAGATGCATGGGTACTGATTTCTTCATCCTTATCAAATGCAAAAATAGTCAAACTAACTGCTTTATTCTGTGCCAGCGTTTTGCTGACCACCTGTCCCGGCTGAATGCTGACCTGTTCCGCCAGACGCAATCTATTTTCATGTGGAATGTTTTTGATATATCCCATGGCTTCCGCCTCCTTTTGAAATCCTATTGTTTTCTACGGCTCTATTTTATGACAAAGCCATGTTCATTTCCGTTGTTTTTCCAACAAAATAAGAAGTATTTCTTTTTTGAATCCTTTCACAAAAAACAAAAAAGCCGAAACCCTTATCATAGGATTTCAGCTTTCTATTCTTTCTATTCCATATACTCAAAATACCATTTCCCTTTGGAAATTCAAAAACAAGTATATTTTCAACAAAATTTTAAGTTAGGAAAGCAGTGAGCGCACGCTGCCTCTGTCTTCCAGTTTGCTTGGTACCAGTGCCTTTTTGGGATATTGATCTCCAGCCCACATTTGCTCCAGCCAAAACAATGCCGCTTCTGCCATTTCCTGACGCATGATCTGTACTGCTGTTAGGGGAATACCGTAACAATCCTGTTGTCTGGTCATGCTGCAAGCCACAACACTCATATCCTCTGGTATGGAAATGCCCATTTCCCGCAGTGTATACACAACCGCACCGGCAGATACCCCTGCTCCCAACAGCAAAGCTGTCGGTTGAATACGTTCGCACATATCTTTCAAAGAAGATTTCACTTCTTCCTGACTGCCGCCGTATTCCACAATGCTGCCAACTTCTCCTTTGCATGACATGGCATGGAGGAAGGCAAACATCTGCATTTCAAATAAAGCAGCTTCTTTTTTATTTTTGCTGCCAATAAACGCAATTTTCCGGTGTCCGTTAACCAACAAATGATTCAGCGCCAACTCAATGGCTAAAGTATGATGTGGCACAACACTGTAATATTTGCTGTCGTCGGGACCATCCCCTAAAAAGACAATGTTTTCCGTATATGTCCGCAGCTGCTCAATCATATATTCTGGAAAAACGCCAATGGCAATGATACCCTGCAGTTCTCTGCCAATTTCTTTTGCAGACAATCCCTCTGCCAAAAACAATGGTACTGTTTCCAGATTTCTGGCAAAACAAGCCTGCTCCACAGCATTTTTCAAAACCATACAATACCACTCTTCAGGTGTTTCCTGTACAGCCATCTGGGCAATGCCTACGCAATATTTCCTACTTTCATTCGATACATTTTTTTGTATATTTTTTCTTTGCGGCTTCACATAACCGAGCTCCTGTGCCGCCTGCCGGATTCTCTCCCTTGTTTGCTCCGTCACCGACAATGTAGCATCTTCCTGCAAAACACGGGAAACAGTAGAAGGCGAGACACCGGCTAATGCCGCAATATCTTTTAAAGTCGCCATATATTCACCCTTATTCTCAAACCATCGTATACAAATATTCTACAGAATTATACTATAAATTCATCATAAAGAAAAGTATGGAAAGGAAAAGTTTTCTTAGAATTTCGTAATTTTTCCTCAAAAAAATAGACTGCATGCATCCATACAGTCTATCTTTTCCATGTTCTTCTTTTCTTATTCAAAAGGATACCGAATGCCCCATGCTTCCCGCAGGCTGTCCATCTGTTCCATCATCCGCAGAATTTCGCTGTGCGGCATCTGTTCACATTCGATTTTGCCTTCCCGAATGGCTTTCATAGATGCACGTACTTCATCTTCAAAACCGGTAATCTGTTCCGGCATATCAATGGCTTCCACCAGTTTTCTGTCATTGTCATAAATGCAGACGCGGTCAACATTGTTGATATTTTCCGCAACCAAATACCCTTTGGAACCGTAGACAATGCCAAACTGTTCTGTAGGTCCCAGCATACCGCTGTGGGCAATGGCCATTTTTCCGTTTTTGTATGTAAGGATAACAGCATTCTGTGCGTCTACGCCTGTTTCTGTTTTCACGCAGGAAGAAGTGATGCTTGCCACTTCATCCCCCAGAATCATAGCAATAAAGGACAAAGGATAAATCCCTACGTCCAACAGCGCACCACCAGCCAGTTCCGGGTCTGTCAAACGGCGTACATGCTGGATATTATATCCCAGATTTGCCGTTACAAAATTGACTTCCCCGATTTTGCCTGCTGCAATGGCATCATCAATGATTTTTCTGGAAGGCATGTATCTTGTCCAAATGGCTTCTCCAACAAATACGTCTTTTTCCTTGGACAGTTCCAGAATTTCTTTTGCCTGGGCAGCATTTGCTGTAAAGGCTTTTTCACACAATACAGGTTTTCCGTGTTCCAGACACATTTTCATATACATATAGTGATGAGAATGCGGCACCGCAATATAAATCAGTTCCACATCCGGATCTTTTGCCAATTCTTCATAAGAACCATACGCCTTAGGAATGCCGAATTTTTCCGCAAATGCCTTTGCCCGTTCCAAATCTCTGGATGCAACGGCATAACACTGGGCATCCTCCATATGATTGATGGTGTATGCCATTTTTTCCGCAATATTCCCCGGGCCCAAAATACCGATCTTCATTTGAAAACCTCCTCTTTGTCTTTGTTTAAATACATGCCTTTAGTATATCACATTGTCATTTTTCCCTCAATGCCTTTGCCCGCTTCCATGTTTTACCGTATGCTTTTTTCCATACCTCTGCCGTATCTTCCCCGTACATTTCCAAAAAAAGCTTATACCGATAAGGAATAGATTCCTTTTTCGGCGGAAAAACAATAGGCTCCCCTTTGATCACTACACCGTCCAACTCATGACGGCAGACCATATCATCCAAAAACGCCAATCTCCAGCACCCGTCAATAAATTCTCTTGTGGGCATATATACTGGCAATTTCTTTTTCATTCTGATAGACATCCGCAGCAATGTCCAGTATCCCAACATCCAAGGTGTTTTTTTCATCTCTTATCCCCCAATCTTTTTTTAACATTGTACCACAGGATTTTGTTTTTTCACAAGAAAAAAGCCCTGCTCCATGGGGCATCTTCATAAGAAAACAAAGAAAGCTGAAATCCTTATCATACAAAGGATTTCAGCTTTCTTATTTTTACTGAGATTATATTGGGTATGTTTTCTTCTGAAGACAGCCGTCGCAATTCCCCTTAAGAAATCAAGGAAAAGAAAAATCAATGTTTTCTTAAGGGGAAGTTGCTTTGGGCAAAGCCTTTTTCTTGTATGGGTATATTGATTGCGTATGAGCCTTTTTATGCCAGTGCTGCTTCCAAAGCCTGCTGGTCTACATAGTTATAACCATTGATATGATATACGGGAATATCCAGCGCTGTGCCATCCAGCACAATTTTCCAGGCAGATGCTTCCCCCACTTCTGTCAAAGTTTTCTGGGTATCTTCTTTGCCTGTTGCTATATATGTGCCACCCGTTGTCAATACAACCTGCTGTTTTTCGCTGTCAAAATCCACACCGTATGTCTTGCCGCCTTCCTGTGCCTGCAATACACCGTTGCGGATGCTGATATAGGAAGTTTCTGCTGCAGGTTCTTCTGTTTTCTGGAATGTCCAAATCTGTGCAGGTTCTGTGTTTTCCCCAATGGAAACCTTCACGTCTGCTGCTGTGCCGTCTTTTGTAAATGTGCCTGTTGCTGCGTCGTATACATAGTCGGTAATGTCAGCGTCTTCGTTTGCAGCATCTTCTGTTACGGTAACAATGCCAAAGTCATTGTCATTGATGACTGCAATGGTATTTTCATCTACCATGCATAAACCTTCCGCTTTTTCTGCTGTCCAACCATAATCACGCAAATCCAGCAGCAGTTCTTTTTCCGCGAACACAACATCATCCTGCAATTCTTCTGCAGAAGCATATTCCAATGCCTTACCGTCTACAGTCATGTCAGAAATGTCTGTAGCTTTGGACAAATCCACCTGATAAATTTTATTAGACATGGTCTTGTCTGCCAGTTTGCCCTGTTCAATGACCAGCAGTGTGTCATCATCCACTGCATAAATATCACCAATCTTGCAGTTGGAAGGTGCGCTGTACTGGCTCAAATCTACAGGATACGCATACATTTTTGTATCACCTGTTTCAGGGTCAAGAGCCACAATTCTGGTAAAGCAAGCAGTGTCGTCTGTTTCGCCGTTTACATCCAGTACACTCTGCACAGAAGCCATCACTGTACCATTGGGTGTGATGGTCAAACCTTCAAAACCTCTGTTAGGAATACGGTACTGCAAAATTTCCGGCAAACCTTCACCGGGCGCATATTTTTCCAGAATCTTACCATTGGCATCTGTCTTTACAATAAAAGGACCATATTCGTCACACAGCCAGAAATTACCGTCTGCATCTACGGCAATGCCTTCTGTGTCCAGACCTTCATTATCATAGCCGATATCATTGAGCTGCATATCCAGTGCTCTTTCTCCCGTTGCCCCAACCTGACCGGGTTCCAGAGGCAGACCGGAAATTTCGTTTCCTTCTGCATCTTTCAGTGTAATGGCTTCATCCACAACAGCGCCATTATCCTTAATAGTCACAATCCCAATGCTGGGGGTAAATTCCGGGCAAGGGAAAATCTTTGCTTCTGTCTGTATTCCGTCTTTTTCATACTTGGGTGCATCCGCATTGGGACCTCTGTCTGTCACTGCATAAAACTGCATTTCACCTGCTTCATTATAGCCTTTGAATGTCACTGCGGAACCGAAACCAGTCACCAGACCGCCTTCAAAATACCCCTCTTTGGAATCGGCAAAGGGCACTTTTAATTCGTCCGCAATGGATACATCATAAGCTGTTGCTTCATATTCCGCAGCAAAGGCAGGGATGCTCTGCAAAACCATCGCTGTCAGCAAAGCCGCTGTAAATACTCTTTTTTTCATTGTTACATAACCTCCTCTTTCTGTTTCCCAACAATGCCATTAAAACATGTTTCTGTCAAAAAACCATAAAGGTCATGTAAAATCTCTGTAAACCATTTTTTCTCATAAAAAAGAAAAGCCCTCAGCTTTCACTGTTCAGGCTTTTCTCTCTGTTTTATGCTTCTGGTTTTTCATTTAATACCCAAAGGGCATAATCTACATATACATTGCAGGAAATAAGCAATCCTTCCTCATCCACGTCAAACAAACCATGGTGATGAGCAACGGCTGTATGCGGGTCCTTAGCACTTCTGGTGCCCACAAAAGCATACATCCCTCTTGTCACTGCCAGATAATCGGCAAAGTCATCGGCACCCAATGCTTTCTGGAAATCAGAAATGATATCTTCTCTCGGCAAAAATTCTGCTGTCACAGCAGTTACTTCTTCTACTGCCTTTGCATCATTTACCAGAGGTGCCGCAAAATCCAAAAATTCCACTTCCGCTTCCGCACCATACAATGCAGCTGTTTCTTTCGCAATTCTTACCACGCGGTCATTGGTGAATTTCCGTACTTCCGGCAGAAAACTGCGGGTAGTGCCTTCCAGCACGGCATGTTCTGCTACGATGTTGTACTGGGTACCTGCCTCTAATTTACCAACGCCAACCACAACGGTTTCCAGAGGGTCTGTATTTCTGGAAACGATGGTCTGAAGCTGTACCACAATCTGAGATGCGATATACAGCGCGTCTACCCCCAACTGTGGTGTAGAAACGTGAGCGCCTTTGCCATGAATCTGAATTTTAAAGTAGTCACAGCTTGCATTCTGAGGACCAGCTGTCAGAGAAATCTTTCCGCTGTCCAGATGACTTGTCACATGGGCACCAAATACACGGGTCACACCATCCAGCAGACCTGCCTGCACAAACTGTCTGGCACCCTGGCCGATTTCTTCTGCCTGCTGGAAGAACAAACGCACCTGACCAGAAAATTCATTTTCTTTTGCTTTCAGAATTTTTGCCGCAGTCAGCAGTGTTGCTGTATGGGCATCATGTCCGCAGGCATGGCAAACACCTGCGTTTTGGGAATGGTAAGGCACTTCTTTTAAGTCATCCATTGCCAGTGCGTCAATATCTGCTCGCAGGGCAACGGTTACGCCGTCTCCTGCTTTCTTCCCGTCAATCCAGCCGTACACACCTGTTTCTCCAATGCGTTTGTGAGGAATCCCCATGCTGTCCAATTCCGCTTCGATTTTCTTGCATGTTTCATATTCCTTGAGGCTTACCTCCGGGTGTGCGTGAAAATGCCGCCGCAAATCTGTCAAATATGCTTGTTCAGCCAATACATAAGGTTTTACTGCCATAAATTTCATCCTTTCTGCCCTTCAAAGAAAACAGGTCGGGCATTCCGACCTGCTCTTGTGTTCTTTGAGATTATTCTGCGCCTTCCCATGCACATACAAATGCGCCCTGGTATTCGTCTTCAATGGTTTTCTGTACTTCGGGTGTCTGGTAAGCTTCTACGATTTTTTTGTATACTTCGTTGTCTTTATCTTCTGTACGAGCAGCAATGACATTTACCAGATCAGATACTGCTGCGTTTGTTTCGGGGTTTACATCTTCTACAAAGATGGTGTCTGTCACAGGATTCAGACCTGCTGTGTAAGCATTGCCGCCGTTGATAACAGCTGCTGCGCAGTCAGGCAGCAGGTTTGCCAGTGTTGCGGATTCTGCTTCCATGATTTCAATCTGTTTGTTGTATTTTGTAATGTCTGCTTTTGTAGGAACAACGCCTTTTGCAGGGTCACATTCAATCAGACCAGCTGCTTCCAGCAGTTTCAGTGCACGACCGCCGTTTGTCAGGTCGCTGGGGATCGCGATGACATCGCCGTCTTTGATGTCTTCAATGGAAGAAATCTTGTCTTTGTTGTTGTAGATACCCAGAGGTGCGATGATGGTATCGCCGATGTCTACGATGTCATAACCTTTCTGTTCAATATCATTTGCCAGGAATGCTTTGTGCTGGAATGCGTTCAGGTCAATTTCACCATCGTTCAGTGCACGGTTAGGTGCTGCATAGTCTGTGAATTTTACCAGTTCCACCTGAATGCTGTCATCTGCCAGCAGTTCATTGATGGTATCCCACTGAGCGTTGTATTCCCCAACCACACCAACTTTTACAACAGTGGTTTCGCCGCTGTCTGCTGTTGCTTCCTGTGTGTCTGCACTGCCGCCGCAAGCGGTCAGAGATACTGTTGCTGCTGTTGCCAAAGCTGCTGCAATCCATTTTTTCGCATTTTTCTTCATAGTTTTCTACTCCCTTTCTTATGTTACAATTTATGTTCTATATCCTTAAAATAGTTTCCCATTTCAAAGCAATGTCAATGTGTGGTTCTCCGAATGATGAGATTGCCCACACCCTGAATCACACTGATGATGATCAGAATGATAATAACAGTTACCCAAATCATATCACGGTAACCCATCTGGTAACCGTAACGGATGGCAAAGTCCCCCAGACCGCCGGCACCAATGGCACCAGCCATAGCTGTGATACCGATGAGGCTGACAAAAGTAATCATGGTCACACGGGTAATACCAGGGATGCTTTCTTTCAGATATACACTGAAAATGATTTCCAGTGGAGAAAATCCCATGGAAGCGCTGGCTTCCACCAGACCGTAGTCCACATCCGCCAGTACGGATTCAATCTGTCTGGCAAAGAATGGAACAGTACCTGCAATCAGTGCTACATAAGAACCGGTAACACCGGAACCTGTGCCTACAATGGCACGGCTTACAGGAATCAGCAGCACCATCAGAATGATAAAGGGGATGGAACGGATCACGTCGATGATCTTATCCAGAATTTTATACAATACCGGGTTTGCCATGATGCCGTCGCTTTTGGTAACGATAAGCAGCACCCCTAAAAACAGACCCAATACAAAGGCGATGACACCGGAGATGATGAGCATCTGGAAGGTCTGCCCGATACATTTTACAAGTTCCGAACCCAGGGCTTCCAGATTCGGTGCGATTTGATATAAGATATTCATGCCTTAATGACCTCCAGTTCTACTTTTCTTTCTTCGATATATGCCAATGCTTTTTCCATGTTTTCCGGCTTTCCGCTGAGGGTCACAACCAGTTTCCCGATGGTCTTGCCTTTCAGGATGTCGATGTTGCCGTAAATGATGTTGGCTTTCACATCAAAGGCTTCTGCCAGATAAGAAATCACCGGCTCCCCTGCGTTGTTAGCGGAATAGGTCAACATTACCATTTTTTCGCCTTCCTGCAGTTTTGTCAGGTCGTTGCCTTCATCGATGAGTTCATAAATCTTATCCACATTGCCGGCGGTGCTGATAAAGTCTTTGGTAACTTTTTCTTTGGGATGAACAAATACATCCTCTGTGGCGCCTTCTTCCACCACACGTCCCAGTTCCATGATGGCTACCCGGTCACAAATGTCTTTGACCACTGCCATTTCATGGGTGATGATTACAATGGTGATACCCAGTTTTTCATTGACCTGTTTCAGCAGGTGCAAAATGGATTTTGTGGTCTGAGGGTCCAGCGCGCTGGTAGCTTCGTCACACAGCAGCACTTTAGGGTCATTGGCCAATGCTCTGGCAATGGCAACTCTCTGTTTCTGACCACCGGAAAGCTGAGAAGGATAAGCGTCTTTTTTATCAGACAGCCCAACCAGTTCCAGCAGAGATAAAATTTTCTTGTGTTTTTCCTCTTTGGACAAATTGCTTTTCTTCAGTGGAAAGGCGATGTTGTCATATACGGTTCTGGAACGAAGCAGATTGAAATGCTGGAAGATCATACCAATCTTTCTGCGTACTTCCCGCAGCCGTTTTTCATCCAGCTTTGTCAGTTCCGTGCCGTCTACGGTCACAGTACCTTCTGTGGGACGTTCCAACAGGTTGATGCATCGTACCAGTGTGGATTTTCCGGCACCAGAAAACCCGATGATACCAAAAATCTTACCCTGTTCAATATTCAAACTTACCTCCCTTACGGCGTGGACTTCTCCGCTGCCGGTGCGGAAGGTTTTGCTTACCTTCTCCAACTTTATCATGTATATTTTCTCCTTTCGGCAATAAAAAAAGCTTCCGTCCTATTGCATATTCATGCACATTAGGACGAAAGCATTATTTCGTGGTACCACCTAAATTCATCCGCTCCTCACGAAGCAGACCTCAACAAGTACGCCCGACAAAAACGGGTTATACTCTGGCACTGTAACGGGTGCGCCCGTTATGATCTAACCCCACTGGCTCGACCATACGACTCCAAGACCATCTTCATCAACATATCCCTGTTTCCTTCCCACCAATCGGAAACTCTCTGAAAGGTATTCTGCCAACTACTCTTCTCTTCCACGTCTTTGCTCTTTTGAAAAGTTGTTCCTATTGTAATTCCGTTTTTTTCTTTTGTCAATGGTTTTTTATCATTTTTTTGCATGTTTTTTTATTCATCCCGAGCGAAATTTCATTCAGACCTGGATTTCCGCCGTTTCCATGATTTTGTATTCCGCATTTCCCAGCAAATCTCTTTTGCCATAATCAAAAAGTACCGCTTTCTGTTTCTCATCACCGAAAACTTCCAGATGTGTCTGGCGGATGGCTTCTTTGTTGCTCTTATAATGAGGCAGGCATTTCTGCCACAAAGCAGGATTGCCGTAGAAAGCAAACACCTTGTCATGCCACTGTTCTTCGTTGGTCACAGTCAGCCAAGCAGGCAGTTTTTTGGGCTTTTCATGGAGGGCAATGTCAAACTTCATTTCCCACTGCAATTTCCGTTTATCTACCTTGGGATTCTGTTCCACGAACCGCCATAACACATCGAAGAGCCCCATTTTGGACAGCCCCAGATAATGATAATTCTCCGATACCCAGAACTGGGACAACGCCTCAAAAAAGGCAAAGGGGCTTTCATATAATGGCACTAGATATGCAAGGGTATGCAGGAAACGTCCGCTGTTATAATAGGTCTCCACCATTTCTTCCACATACTTCAGCCGCAGCGTATCAGCGTAAGGCAGTTCATGGGTGGTCAGCACTTCATAAGGTGCCGTGTCGTGATAAACAATTTCAAACTCTTTCTGTTTCTGATGAAGCATAGAGCCTTTTAGCACCTTCAAAAATCCCAATTGCAGCTGTTCCGGATGGAGAGCGTAAACATCGTTGAAAGAACATCCAAAAGAATCATAATCCTCATAAGGCAGACCCGCAATCAAGTCCAAATGCTGATGGATATTTCCGCCATCTTTGATCTGCTGCACGATTTCCGACAAAGCCGCAAAATCCACATTACGATTGATGGCACGGATGGTCTGTGGATTGGTGGACTGGACACCGATTTCAAACTGGAACAGCCCTTTCCGCACAGTTTTCAGGAAATCAATGGTTTCCTGGTCAATCAAATCCGCTGTAATTTCAAAGTGGAAATTGGTCACGCCATTGTCATGTTCATGAAGATATTTCCAGATTGCCATGGCATGACTTTTTTTACAGTTGAATGTACGGTCGATGAATTTCACCTGGGGCACATTTTTGTCCAAAAATTTCTGCAAATCCGGCAGCACCTTATCCAACGGCACAAACCGCACACCATTTTCCACAGAAGACAAGCAGTATCCGCAATGATAAGGGCACCCTCTGGAAGATTCATAATATATGATCTGATTCTGCACATCACTGAAATCATCTTCATAAGGAAATGGCAGAAGTGCCAAATCCATAGGATGCATCTGGGGTGTGGAGAAAATTTCATCTCCCTGCCGATAAGTCAGACTTTCGATTTCCCCCAAAGTGGCAGGATTTCCTGCATCCAGATGTTCCAGATATTTTGTGAAAACAAGCTCCCCTTCCCCACGCATGACAAAATCCACCGCCGGATTTTCCCGCAGGAAAGTTTCGCTTTCGTAGCTTACTTCCGGGCCGCCAAAACCAATGACACAGTCCGGCATAATCTTTTTCAGAATGGGACAAAGCTGCCGCAGCATCTCCACATTCCAGATATAACAGGAAAACAGCACCACATCGGGCTGTTTGCGGAACAGTTCCTCCGCAATGAAATCCAGCCGTTGATTGATGGTAAATTCCATGGTCTCCACATGATGTTTCTGGTTATTATTCTGAAAACGGGACAAATAACGCAATGCCAGATTAGAATGAATATATTTTGCGTTCAGCGCCGCTAAAATGACTTTTTTCAAAGATATTCCTCTTTTCTTTCCGATTTTTCTTCCATTCTAAGACAAAACCCATCAAATGGCAAATAAAAAGCTAGTTTCTTCTTATATAATAAGCAAAGGCTGCCCATCTACCAAAGTCTCTTCCTTCTCAAGCATCAACCTTATTCATTTGTCATACAAAATACCCCCATATCATGCATCTATAACCTTTTCTTATGATAAATTTTTTTATTTTTATACAAAAAATGGAAAATATTTCTATTTCTGTTTTCCATTCCCTCCACTTTTTACCCAAACCCTCATGGATTGTATCAAATGCCATTTAGTGGTTTTCTCTACACATTCTGGTTTTGTATCACCCTTTATACATACTTTGCATATTTTCACTCACTAAAATATTTTTCACTTGTCCAAAATGCCTGTTTTTTATATATCCTAGAAAAACTATAGTATTTTAGTTTTTTCTATGATATGCTGTCAACCAATGCATCCACTTTGTGAGAATCAGACGATGCAAAAAAAATTTTCGAGTAAATCAAAAAAAGGAAGAGAGGTATTTTTTATGAAGAGAAATGCACTGCCCTGCCTGGTACTGGCAGCGGTCATGGCAAGCAGCTCCGTTCCCAGTGTTTATGCCGAAGAAACTGTAAACGATACAGTTTCTGCACAGGGTCCAGAAGATGCAGCCGACACAGAAACACCGTCTGACGCCCCTGAAACAGATGCCACAGGATCTGATGACAATACAAACCATGCACCTTCCACACCGGAAGGCGACGGTGAACAGAATCAAGATCACGAAAAGGAAGATACAACAGAAGTACCTTCTGTAGAAACTCCTGAAGAAACTCCCGTCGTTCCTCCCGTGGAAGAAGGCGAAGGAACAACAGTGCCTTCCGACGACGTAAAAGACGAGGAAGAAAAACAGGAGGAAGCGGAAGAAAAAGAAGAAGTAAAAGAGGAAGAAACCGAAGAAGAAAAGACAGTGCTTTCCTTAACAGCTGTGGACAGCACCAGCACCATTTCCGTTCGTATCCATATGGATTATCCTCTGACAAAAGAAACCGTGGAAAAACAGAATATTCAGATGTCTGTTTCCAATGCTTATACAAGAGAAGAAGTGCCCGCAGCCATTTCCATTGCTTATCTGGATGAAACCGGTAATGAATGCGGCAATGACGATCTGGTAGCAGCCATCGACATCGTTGCTTCCGATCTGCCCGCCGGCACTGCGGACAGCGTATACCGCATTGCAGTGACAGGTGACGGCTACCGCACTTATACATATAATGAACTTTCTCTGGAAGAATACGCAAAAATCATTACCATCGGTACCAAAGAAAGCACATTCACACTTGGGGATGTGAATGGCGACGGCAGCGTAAATCAGGAAGACCAGCAGTTGGTAGAAGCAGCTCTTGGCACTGATAACGATGCTTATGACCTGAATAAAGACGGCACTGTGAACATCGTGGATATTTCCTATGTAAACCGCGGCATGATGGTACAGGGTACCGGCAAAGCCGTTGCACAGAATGGTGCTATGGTATCCCGCGCCATTGTGCAGAACATCGACGTTGACAAAACAGACCTGTCTGAAGTAGAAATTGCCGATGACAAAAACATTGCTGACTTGTTTACAGAAACAGAAGCCATTACATTCAGCAAAAAAGATTCCGGCGAAATTTCTCCCGAAGCACCTCTGGAAATTCCCATCGCCTTTAACGAAGGCGTTGCCATGAGCGAAGTACAGATTGCTACTCCTGCAAATGGTGGTATCGAATACTTCAATCTGGTTCTGGAAGTGGAAGAAGACGGCAAAGTCGTAACAGAAACCATTCCTTACGGCAAACTGACTGTTGCAGCCCGTTCTGCTCGTGACGGTGAAAACGTACTGGTGGTAAATCTGGGTTCCAGAAAAGTCGTGAAGAAAATCACCATTCAGGTTACCAAAACAGAAGATAATGAAACTGCTGTCATCAAACAGGTTGCCTTTGTAGAAAGCACACTGGCAAAAGCGCCTGAAGCAGAAGCAGCAAAACCCCAGAATGTTACTGCAACTGCAGGCACAAAGAGTGTTTCCCTTTCCTGGGATGCCATGGCAAACGTAACAGGCTATAAAGTTTACTATGGCACAACCCAGAACGGCATGACACAGGTTCAGACCACCGGAAACAACCGCATCACCATTAGCGGTCTGGAAAACCTGAAAAAATATTATTTCGTTGTGGTAGGCACCAGCGGCGAATGGGAAAGCGCAACTTCCGCTATGGTATCCGCAACACCATTGCCTGACAGCAGACCTGTAGCACCTACTACTTTACAGGTAACTTCCATGGATTCCGCTCTGCGTTTCAGCTGGGCAAAATCCGAAAATGCTATGGGCTATCTGGTTTACTATCGTGAAAAAGGCACAGATCAGTGGATTTCCTCTGATGTAGGCGATAACAACTCCCTCACTGTAGGCAACCTGACAAACGGTGTTACTTACGAATTCTGCGTAGAAGCATACAATCAGGCTGGTGTCAGCCCTCGCTCCGAATTGGCAGAAGGTGCACCCAAGTCCCAGACCATCAACGGTCCTGCCCTGCCTACAGAAAACCGCATCTCCAACGAACTGATTACCGTTCGTTCTGACAGCGGCGCCGCAGGAAATGTAAACTGGAATGAAACACCCAACTTCAATATCAAACATGTACTGGACGGCAACTACTCCACATTCTGGCAGTCTGGCGCATACTGGAAAGATCAGTCCTTCACATTTGACTTTGCAGAGCCTCAGAGCATGAACTACATGATCTATGTTCCCAGACAGGGAGATCTGAGCTATACCACAGGCATGCGTGACTACAGCGTAACCACTTACCGCAAAACAGCGGATGGCAAATACGAAAAGATTGCAACCATCAACGCAAATATCACTGCCAAAGTGACAAAAGACGGCACCGGTTATCTGGTGCTGGAACTGCCTGAATCCAATGACATTTCCAGAGTCAGAGTTAACGTTGGTCAGTGGGAAGGTGCAAAAGCGGTTACACTGTCTGAAGCAGCCTTCTATCATCTGGATAACACACCTGCGGAAATCGCAGATCTGTTCTCCAATGGTACATTTACAGAACTGAAATACAGCAAGGAAGAAACCCTTGAAAAAGTAGAAGCACTCCGCAGCAGAGTGGAAAACACAAACGCATTCTATCTGAATAAAGATATGATGCTGCGCGAACTGAACGATGCAAAAGCACTGGCAGAAGGAAACGAATTGGCAGTGCAGACAGGCTTCCAATCCCGCAGCACCGCAGCAGACAGTGCATATGGTCAGACTGCAAGCGTACTGCAGCCTCTGGGCGTTGTAGCTTCTTCCGGCAGCGATGTTGTCATCTATGCAGACATCCCTGCTGGCGAAACCGTTACCATCGTACCTACACAGTATTATGGCAATCATAACGCATGGAAAGGCAAAGCATCCAGCTCCAGTCCGGCAGAAACGTCATTTCCGTAGAACAGATTGCTTCTGTATCTTCAGAAAAAGGCGGCGCCCTGTATCTGACATACAGCGGTTCTCACGCAGACGAAATTTCCCTGCGTATCATCACAGACAACAATACCAGCGTAAAAACACCTATGCTGGAACTGTCCGACTGGTATGAACTGTCTGAATCCGCAAGAAAAGAAAAAATCTCTGCTTATGTGGCAGAAGTAAACGCATATGTACAGGCAAACAGCAACCGTCTGGGTCAGACAAGCATCCGTAACCATACAGATATTGCAACTCCCAGCTTCCTGCTGTCCATCCCCGTAAAAGAAGTGGCAAACGTCCTGACAACAGAATCCCTTTACAATGCAATCCTTGCTTGGGAAGATGTTTCCTATGTAGTAAATACCACACAGGGCATTGTAGACGGCGATAAAGACGCTTACCAGTATCCTATGGAAAGCCGTCAGAACATTCGTTACATGCGCATGTTCGGTTCCGCCTTCATGTATGCAGCCGGCGATCATATCGGTATCGGTTATGGTTTCGCTGGTGATCTGGCAAAAGGCACTCCCGTTTCCATGCTGTCTGACGAAGCAGATACAAACGGTCTGTATGGCTGGGGTATCGCTCACGAAATCGGTCATAACATGGATAAACTGGGCAGAACAGAAATCACCAACAACCTGTACTCCCTCATGGTACAGAGCTACGACGGCGGCGATATGACTTCCCTGACCACCCGTCTGGAAAGCGAAGACAGATATTCCGCCATCTTCCAGAAAGTTGCGGAAGCACGTCCCGGCGCAGCCAACAACGTATTCGTACAGCTGGGCATGTACTGGCAGCTGCATCTGGCTTATGACAACGCAGATGCTCCCATGGATTTCTACAACCAGTTCTTCAAACTGTGGAAATCCGGCGCATATAGCGGCAATGACTATGACAACCGTGTTGCACTGATTGCATCTGAAGTTGCCCAGAAAGACCTGACAGAATTCTTTACTCGTTGGGGTATGGAACTGACAGAAAGCACAAAGAGCAAACTGAAATCCTATGGCGAAGAAGAAAGAGCCATCTGGTATCTGAACGATAACTCCCGCCGCAACCGTCTGGAAGGCACAGGCGTTGCAAACGGCACATTGACACTGGATTCCGTCACAGCAACCAATTCCGTTGGCTCCAACGGTCAGGATGTAACACTGACATTCTCCCACACTGACGGAGAAAACATTCTGGGTTACGAAATCCTGAAAGACGGCAAATCCATTGCCTTTACAACAACTGGCACATTCACCGAACATATCGGTACTGCAAACAATACGGTATTGACCTATTCTGTTCGTGCTGTAGACAAACAGGGCAACATTTCCGAAGCGACAGAAACACAGCAGGTACGAATTTCTTATGATAACGTACTGGATGCAGGTCTGTATGACCTCTCCCAGTCCGGTACAACTGCAACTGTGACCATGAAAAACGATAAGGCACAGTCTGTCAGCGGTATCAAACTGACTGGTGTTTCCGATGTGGAAAGCATCACAGCTGTTCTGACTACAAATGTGGATGGCGTATCCAAAGAAACCACATTGACACTGACACAGAATATGGCAAACGACGACAGCACATTCAAAGCATACTTCACCAAACCCGGTGCAAATGCGGAAGACAGCCGTATCTGGACTTACGACATCACCAAACTGGAACTGCAGAATGTTCCCGAAGGCGCATCCCTGCAGCTCATCGGTGCAGTCAACGACGACGTAGCATTCCTGCAGGACGGCGCTGCCATTGGCAGACTGCATGAAGCTTATCAGTGGGGCGATACTTCTGAGGAAGTCATCCCTACTGGCTCTCTGGTTATCGTCGGCACTTATGTAGGCGATCCCAGATATAACTACGTACAGGTCAACGGCGAATTTACCGTTCGCGATCTGGCAACAGGTACAGAAACAAAAGAAACAAGACCTATCAACGGGGAAACTTATCTTCTGGCAGAAGTTCCCGCTGATGGCGAAGTGAGCCTCATCAGCAATGGTATGTTCATCTATGTCATCAACGAAGAAGCAGAAGGCGATCTGCAGAACGAACATGTGGACTGCGATCACCCCAGCTCCCTGCCCGACCGCATTCAGGCAGTTCTGTACCGCACAGACAACATTTCTACAACAGAGGGTCGTGTCACCGCACAGACAATGTGGATTTCTTCTCCCGACGCTGACAGCATGCCCTCCATCTCTCTGGAACATCAATAATTAAGGAGGAACCTACCCATGAAAAAGAAATATACACTTTGGGCAGGCGCTTTGGTGGCATCATTACTGATGTCCACCACTGCTTTTGCCGCAGGTCCCAGCGTGATTATCCAACGGGATAACGACAGCAATCATGCTCGTCTGTATCTGACAGGCGTTTCTGATGACACCACCAGTGTGGAAATTTCACTGAAATCCAAACAGAATCTGGAAAACGCCCATTTCCTTGGCGCGGAAGATCTGGCATACAGCCATCATATCGAAAAAGACGGCGTTCTGACCATTTACGCAGACTCCCTTTCTGTATTGGAAAGCCAGAATAACCAGATCTATCTCGGTAACCTGACACTGCCTGACGGCGTATCCTTTACAGGCGTATCCAAACTGATCACATTAAACAGCAAAGACGCTGCAACATCCTATACACAGGTATCTTTAGAGGATGATGGCAGTGATAACAGTGGCGACAATGGTGCTGGCGGCGATAATGGCGACAACGGTACTGGCGGTGATAATGGCGACAACGGCAGTAATGGTGGCGGCAGCTCCAGCGGTGGCAGTTCCAGTAGTTCCAGCTCCAGCAGCAGCACAACAACCGGTCGCCCTGTTATCAAAGGTGACCAGACCAATGGTATGATCATCGCAAGCAATGACGGCAGCGTATCCATCCAACCTCACGACGGCTATGAGGTCCGTGACGTACTGGTCAACGGCGTTTCTCAGGGTCCCGTACAGCAGCTGCTGCATCTGAAATCCACTGACGTAGTAGAAGTTATTTTTGCAGCTGTACAGCAGCCTTCCACAGGCTCCACCAATTTCAGTGACGTACCTGCAAATCAGTGGTATGCACCTGCTGTTTCCTATGTCACCCAGAGAGGTCTGTTCTCCGGTGTCAGCGAAACACAGTTCGCTCCCAGTCAGTCCATGACAAGAGGCATGCTGGTTTCCGTACTTTACCGCTTCAATGGCACTTCTCATACAGGCAGCAGTCCTTTTGCCGATGTTTCCAGCAATGCATGGTATGGCAATGCTGTCAGCTGGGCATACGCAAACAATCTGGTATCCGGTGTCAGCGATACTTCCTTTGCACCTAATACACCTATCACAAGAGAACAGGCAGCAGTGATGCTGGCAAGATATCTGAAATTCTCCGGTGTTGCACTGGAAAGCGGCACACCTGATTTCCAGGATACTGCTTCCATCAGCGGATATGCCAAAGAAAGCGTAGGCGCTATGCAGAAAGCCGGTCTGCTTTCCGGCGATAACGAAGGCAACTTCCGCCCCGATGCACAGATCACTCGTGCGGAAATCGCTTCCATCTTCATGCGTCTGTGCCAGAAATATGGAATTTAATGTTTTGCTCCTCTAAATAAAAAAAGACAGTGAAAAAGCAACTTCCCCTTAAGAAAACATTGTTTTTCTCACCTCAATTTCTTAAAGGGAATTGCAAAGGCTGTTTTCATAAGAAAACAACCGAATCTCAGTCAAAATAAGAAAGCTGAAATCCTCTGTATCACAAGGATTTCAGCTTTCTTTGTTTTTTTATGAAGTCGCCCCTATTTCTCACTGTCTTTTTCATTTTCTCCATGACTTTACTGCCTATTTCCGCTCATAAAGGACGCCCTTTTCAGGCACAAGTCAATTTATACATTCCAGAGATGTTCTCTGTGTTCAAAAACCTCCTGGATATCTGCTTTGTTATTCACCAGATCACCTACGACAGTCACTTTGGCTTTTGCCCCAACGGCATTTTCCAATTCTGTAATCAAGCCATTGATCACTGCCGCATCTTTCTGTTTCTGGTCTACCATTTCCAGATATTTTTCACATGCTTTCTGTAATTTCTGGTTTGGCAGGCTGGATGCCGCTCCGCAGAGATAAAACGCATCCAGTTTGAATTTTTCATCTACCACAATCTGTCTGATTTTCCCCAGGAGTTTTCCTGCATTTGTTTATTGCCATCCATATTCCCCCACTCCTTTCCGGCATGTCATTCTCCCAAAGAAAGCGGACGAAATGAAATTCGTCCGCCCTCCTTGGCTAAAGCAATGAATTTTACATCAGAAATCTTTTTACAGACAGTTTATTCGCCAGGATGTTTTCTGTCTTTGAAAGAAGATTCCTGAGGACCTCTCTGATCTTTTTTCGCAATATACAGGCTGCCGATCCCTCTGCCGCACAGGATAGGAGGTTCGCATGCTGTTGCTGCTGTTTCGGGTGTTGCTACGCCGGAAATGTCAGCGTCTGTTCTGTCCAGCTGTGTTGCCACTTTCCATGCTTCAAACTTACATGTATAGGACTGGTTGCCAACTTTTTCGATCCAGCCATGATATTCCATAAAGTCACCTACATATACAGGTGCCAGGAATTCAATGTTTTCATAACCCAGGAACAGGCTGATGTCGCCGTCTACATAAACCATCAGTTCTGTACCAACGTCGCCCCACTGGTCAACGATTCTTGCACCATTTACCAGACCGCCAACATAATGTGCATCTTTTGCGCTCATCATCAGATGATGTACCACTTTTTTACCTACCATAATCGTTTCCTCCTTATTTTCATATCAAGTCATTTGTCATATATTCTTTTTTTCATCGTTTCTATAAGTAAGTTCTTCACAAAGACTTTTCCGAAACATCTTTGTGGTTCATCCCCCATCTTACTTGTTTCACTTTTCAAAAACCTCCGCTGCCAGTGTCAGCAGCTTTTGCAGGAACCATTCATCCTATGGAAGGGAACACTCCTGTGGTCGTTCTCAACTCTTCTTAAGCTCTTAAGCATACAGTACAAATCCGAGAATCAGATATGCAATGGCTGAGAAAATACCTGCGATCAAGCCAAATGGAATCTGGCTGGTCGCATGTTTGAAGTTATCACAGCCTGTAGAGGCAGATGTCAGAATCGTTGCATCGGAGTAGAAGCAGCAGTGGCTTCCCCAAACGCCTGCAGCTGCAACCGCGCCTACGGTTACACCAATGTCGCCGCCCAGAGCGATGGTAATGGGAGCAACGATTGGCAGTGCGATGATGTACATGCCCCAGTTGATACCCATGATAAATTCTGTACATGCAAATACCAGGAATACAGTAATCGGCAGCAGTGGCAGAGAGATATTTCTTACCGCTACGTCGATAACGTAATCGATAAAGCCAACCTGCTGGCTCGCGTTTGCGAAACAGAATGCCAGAATCATCAGCAGGATAGGCATAACCATGTTCTTCAAACCTTCAACAACTGCATCGGCATATTCTTCGGGGTCCATACCCTGGAATACGAAGAATACAAAGCCCAGCAGGATCGCGATGATGATACCGATCTGCATATTGAAATCAAACATACAGATGGCGCCGATCAGAATAAAGATAGGTACAAAGAAATTGCGAAGTTTGGGTTTCTTGCAGGATTTCATTTCGTCTTCCACATCGTCTTCAGACTCTACCATTTCTTTGCCGGCACGAATGTCGATCTTTTCAGATCCCGGAGGTGCCAAAGGACCGCCGGCAGCAACTCTTTCATACGCTTTTTTCATGGGACCGAATTTCGGGATAACCCCTAAAATAACCAGTACCAGTACAACCAGTGTTGAAATTGCATAGAAGTTGAAAGGAACTGTTTTCATATATGTTGTCAGCTGCTGACCTTCTTCTGCCAGACCGTTGGCAACCATCAGCCCGCCGATGAATACTGCCCATGTGGAAATGGGATTCAGAACCGTAACTGCCGCTGCTGTTATATCAATTACATAAGAAGTCATTTCTCTAGGAACTCTGTATCTGTCTGTTACTGGTGTCATAGCGATACCAGATGTAAGAGAGCTCAGATAGTCGTCCATGGAGAACAGCGCAGAGCAAAGCATTGTGCCAAAGAGCGCTGTTTTTTCAGATTTTGCCTTGGAAGCTACAAACTTACCAAATGCAAGACCGCCGCCATTTTTTTCAATAACTGCAACCAAGCTGCCCATCAGACCACAAACAATGATCAGGAACGCAATATCTTCATCCATCATGGTTGTCTGCGCAATGTTCGCAAATTCGATGATGAAGTTTTGCTTGTGAACCATGATACAGCATAAAAGAACAGCCAGTGTAAGCCCTTCAATGATTCTTTTTGTCTTAAAGATAAAGAAGATCATGAAGGCAGCCGGAATACATGTCAATATACCAAATTCGTCTGGATTATCAGGTACCAAAATACCTACCAGAGCAAATCCCACAAACAATGCTATGTAAAAAATCAACGTTCGTTTTAATTGATCTTTCTTTTGCGCTTCTCGTACACTTTCCATAGGCCAATCCTCCCTTTTGTCTTAATAGAGGTCTTTCATAAATTCACTTCTTTCTTTTTTGCATTCCGAAGCAGGTATTTCTGCCTCGGAATGCACATATATTTTTATTTCGCCGTTATTTTTGAATCAAATATCAATCTTTGAACAGTTTTTCACCGTCAGGCAGTTCTACATCCAAAGGCATAGCGATCTTAGAAACATTCAGCATATGGATATAGTCTACGTTGCCTGCCAGAATATTGTTGCCCCATGTGCCGCAGCCTTCAGATACTGCAGGAGACAAGCCGTTTGTTGCAGGTCCCCATGCATCGGGTGTAGGCTGATTTACAAGCAGACGTGCAACGGGAATTCTTTCGCCAGCATATTTGATATGTTCTTTGTCGTTGGTAAACAGACCAGCTGTGTGACCGATACCGCCAGCTTCTGCCATATTTCTGACTGTCATTTCTACAGCGTTTTCGAATGTGTCGTAGTCCTTCAGTACCACAACGGGACCCATGATTTCTTTACACATGATGTCTTCTTTCCCAACGCCTTCGATCTTCAGACCCAAAACTTTTGTTTCAGCGGGAATATCGAACCCTGCCGCACGAGTGATAACATCTGCGTCTTTCCCTACCAGATCGGAATTGATTTTGCCGTTGCTGAAAAGGGCTGCTCTGAATTTTTCAACGTCGTCTTTATCTTCGTAAATCAGAACGCCCTCATCCCGCAGAGCTTTGAAGAAATCTTTTTCTTCTTCCTGAGGATACAGCATCAAGTTGTCGCCGTCGCAAAGGATACCATTGTCGCTGCCAACAGCGATGAATGTTTTCTTTGCTGCGTCTACCAGGTCATAACCTCTGTCCAAAATCACGGGAGGGTTGCCGGGACCAACGCCGTAAGCAGGAGTACCGCTGGAATAAGCTGCTTTTGTCAGCCCAGGACCGCCAGTTGCAATAACCAGGTCACATTTTTCCATGAGTTCTGCGGATTTTTCAATGGTAATTTCTTCGATGATCTGAATCAGATCTGCAGGTGCGCCGCATTTTACCAGTGCTTCACGCATCAGTTCCACGGTTCTTGTGGAAGTTTTTTCCGCACGAGGTGCAGGTGTGATTACCAGAGCGTTTTTGCCTTTCAGTGCGTGCATTGCGTTGCCCAGAGGTGTAACGGTAGGGTTGGTTGCAGGTGTAACTGCACCGATAACGCCGATGGGATGGGCAACTTCGATGATGCCTTCTTCAGGGATTTCTCTGATGACACCAACGGATTTTTTATCTTTCAGGTAAGCCCAGAAAGCTGTGGGTGTATCTGTGTTCTTACCGATTTTATCTTCATATTTACCAAGTCTGGTTTCTTCTACTGCCATCTTTGCCAGAGGTTCTGCATTTAAGTAGATCACCTTTGCAATTTCAAAAACCAGTTTGTCAACCTGTTCCTGTGTATAATCTAAAATCTGCGCCTGCGCTTTGCGGGCAGCATCAATTCTTTCTTGAATTGTCATTGTCATAATCTGTTCATCCTCCTTCATTCTATTGTCCAATGGGTATTTTCCCATTGGGATGGCTATAGAAAGTTCCCCGCATGGGAACAATCAATGCCACGCGGGGAAACTATCAATTTTGTCCCATGTTTATTTTATTTCATAGCTGCTCTTGTATCAGCCAAGGATGCATCCATCCGTTCGATTACCTTCGCAATCTGGTCTTCTGTGATAACAGCTGCGGGTTCGAAACGTACGCATTTTGCGTTAACCAGTGTACCAGCTGTGATAACTTTGCGGGCAAACATACCTTTCGCAACTTCGTAACCGATTTCGGAAGTCTTGAATTCTACTGCCAGCATCAAACCGATACCGCGTACATCGTCAATCAGATCAGGATATTTTTCTTTCAGTTTGTCCAGACCTTCTTTGATGATGGCACCCTTCTTCGCGCATTCTGCAGGGATGTCATGGTCGATCATGTATTTGATGGTTGCCAGTGCAGCGGAGCAGCATACAGGGTTGCCGCCGAATGTGGGAGAGCCCAGCAGCCAAGGGTTGTCAACCAGTTCCTGTGTCCACATATGAGGACGGCAGATCAGACCGGTGATTGGCATAATGCCGCCGCCGAATGCTTTACCGAATGTCAGAATATCGGGAACGATGCCTTCGCCTTCGCATCTGAACATATGACCTGTACGACCCATACCAGTCTGGATTTCGTCACAGATCAATGCTACGCCGTATTCGTCACAGATTGCTCTGATTTCTTTCAAATAGCCTTCAGGAGGAATGATGATACCAGCTTCGCCCTGAACAGGTTCTACGATGAAGGCTGCAACTTTTTCGCCAACTGCAATCAGGTTTCTGATGGCTTTTCTTGCGTCTTCTGCATTGCCGTATTCAACATGAACAACCTGCTGTACCATTGGTGTGTAAGGAGTACGATATGTGCTCTTACCGCCCATGGAAACCGCACCCATGGATTTGCCGTGGAACGCATTGACTGTGGATACGAACCAGCGTCCGCCTGTTGCGATTCTCGCTAATTTCAGCGCCATTTCGTTGGCTTCTGCACCACCGTTTGTAAAGAAGCAGTACTGCAGGTCGCCGGGTGTGATTTCAGAAACAGCTTTTGCAAGATAGCCGCGCAGGGGATCCAGCAGTTCCTGAGAATGCAGTGCCTGATGACCCAGCTGAGCTTTTACTGTATCAACGATATATTCATTTCTATGTCCACATGTATAGATACCGAAACCGCCAAGGCAGTCGATAAAATCTTCACCATACAGATCCACTACGCTGCTGTCGTGGTCGGTCCATTCCAGCAGAGCCGCGTTTGTAGATACAGATTTACGATATTTCAGCCAGCCGGGGCTTACATAGTTATCGAAATGGTGAACAGTTTCTTTTGTCATTAATTCTTTATCTGCATCACTGATATTGTCAGAGTGGATATAGCCAAGGATTCTTTCCAAATATTTACTTGTTTCTTCGAATTGTTTCATATGTACGCCTCCTCATTCTTGTTTTTTTACAATCGTCATCTTGATATCTTTCTAAACTGCGTCTGATGCAAGCTCTTTTTCCTGCATCTCTTATTTTCGGTTAAGTTTTATCCCTCCGCCCTTCTTATTCTTTACGGAATAATGACGTCATTTTCGGAGTATCACCTCATATCTGATTTGTCACAAAAAATTATGGAGATTGTATTTCATAATTTTTGTTTATCTGAAGCTGCTGCGTGTTATGCGCTGCAGCCATTGATGCCATTTTAAGGTTCTTTCACCATACAGAGCAGTTGCACTCTGTTTTTGATATTCAATTTCCGATAGATGTTCAAAATATGTTTTTTTACGGTATTGCTGGAGATGACCATTTTGTCACAAATTTCTTTATTGCTGTATCCTTTTACCAGCAGATCCAGAATATCGCTTTCCTTTTTGGTCAATCCAAACTGTTCCACCGCTTCCTCAACAGAAACTTTATCTTTGTTCTTGGAAGCAGCTTCCTGTTCTTTATTGATCCGGTAAGCCAGATGGTTTTCGATTAATTGGATTTTGAAGATATCCGCATACTTGAAGTCTTCCTTTCCTTTGTTCTTGTAGAAGGTGATGACTCCCAAAAACCGTTTATCATATGCCAGAACCAGCTGCAAAGAGTAATGCCAGTTATTTACTTCGTAAATGCTTTTGTAGTACTCAGTCTGCACTCTTTTTTCATCCGGCATCAAGTCTGTTTCCCGGTAAACCATGCTGCTTCCTGTTCCCAATATTCCCTGACTATAGTCAATGTGTTCATAGGCTTTGGAATAATCCAAAGATGCATTGCTGTTGTAAGAAATACCGGAATCCAGTGAAATGCTGCCATCCCCTCTGGAAAGATGAAATTCCGCACTGTCAAAATCAATGATCATTTTCAGCTGTTCCAGAAGTTCTTTCCGCATGGCTGCAAAATCAGGATTTGTATGGATTTTATAGATAATGCTGTTCAGAATCATAAATTCATTGTTGTCGATCGTGTTCATGATCGTTCCTCCCTCCACATTATGGCTCCAAGTTTCTGATAAACGAAGTCTCCTGTATATATAACACCGCATCGCCTTTTTGAAGACCAATGTGATTTAGGGAAAATCAAGCTGCCTTTGGTCTGGAAGTTGGAAAAGGATTTCTGATATAGACCCTATGGCTTCCTGCCCATTTGCCCTATGATTCATCCGTCAAATTGCACAACGAAATAAACTCTCCACGCTGGTTAGGATGTATTCTGCACAATTTGTTTTGTTTTTTCTTGTTTTTATTATATTATATATACAACTCAGGGACAATTACTTCAATATACCATTTTTTACTACTTTTGTACCATTTTAAGTACAATTCATTTTTCAGCGTTTTATACTTTCTCCAATAGACAAATGTCCTTTTTGACCGTAAAATAGGGACTTTTCAAACAATTTCCTTCATTTTAGATGTCCATAACATGCCATTTTGCCCCTTCTTAGCAAAACAAACAATTGTTCCTATTTTCATACAAAATAATTTATTTCTTTTTGATTCCCATGTCGAATTCTTTGAAAATGGCGTATTTTCAAAGAAATTTGTTCCTTAGTCATGATTCAAGAGAAATTTTTCAGCGAAAACCACTGCTGAAAATGTCATTTCAACATAATATTTCTGCTCTTTTATCTGCTCCTTCCGCTTTTCTTGTCCTACAACATTTCGAAATATTTTGTTCAAATATCATTTCCCTTCTCTTTCGTTCTTACTTTGCTGCAATTTCTTACAAAACAACTCCTCCCGTATTCAAATATATTTCATGATCACATGTGTCCGCCTCCCTATCATGCAGACAAAATACTTCTGCCCATGGTTTCTTTGGAAAATAGTCCCTTTATCATAGACTCTCTGAAGATACATAAAGTCTATCAAATGCCAACTAATTCCATAAAAAACGCAGTAACATTCTTTGTTTTTGCCTCACCCTAACTTAGTTCTATTTTTTATACTGTATTTCCTGCAAATACAAATGAACTTTATAAATATGAAAAGCATCCTTTTTATTTGTGAAGAAAACAGCTTTCATTTTTCGAAAATTTTCATTATGCAAAACATTCCTTTTTTTAAAAAACATATTTGTAAGACAAATGTCATTGTTTTCTATTTTTCTGCGTGCTACACTCAAAATATCAATACACCATAGGGAAATCAGAAAGAGGAAATGCGTATGAAAAAGCTTCTATTTGCTCCAGTCCTTTTATTAAGCCTGATCTTTTCCAGCTTTACTGCTTACGGCGCTACGCCCATCGCCAATGCGGTCACAACAGACATTGTGGCTTCCATTAACGGTGCACCCATTCCCTGCTGCAATTTCTTCGGTCAGGTAGCTATCTTTGCGGAAGATCTGGCAGATTATGGCTTCGATGTTTCTTGCAGCCACGATGGAAAAGAATTGTACATTACCTATAGTGATACTTTCAGCAAGCCTGTTACGGCAACTTATACGCCGCCTGAAAACAGACCTATTGGCAGACTGGCATACAAAGTCTATCCCAACAATGTGACCGTAACGGTAGATGGCAACAAAATGTCTTCCTTCCGCGCAGATGGCAAAACACTGATTTACTTCAAAGCGCTGGAACCTTACGGCGATGTGGTATGGAATGCAGAAAATCGCACTGCTTCCTTCACCTCTGTAGCACTTTGGAAATATACTCTGCCTGATAACGGTAAGGATATCTCTGCAAGCATTTCAGATTTTTCTCTGACACTGACCAAAAATGCTTCTGGCAATTTTGATGTTTCGGAAAAAAATATGCAGTATTTGACTGCTCCTACCCTCATTGGTGGCAGAACACCCTATACTGCATTCCAATTTTCTCTTTATATGGATGTTGGAGAACAAACTGGAGAGGTATCTACTCTTCTCTATAAAATGCTTAATGCGGACTTAGACAAATGGATTACCAATGATACTGCTTTGGCAAACGAACATATGAAAGTCACCATCAACGGGGAATCGGTTCCTGTCACATGGGTATCCAGAAGTGCCGGAAATGGTCATTCTGATTATCGATTCATCTTAGGGAAAAAGGTGAAAACATTAGATGAATTGCAGTCCATTTCCATTACATTTCAATAAAAGAAATATTGCATAAAAACCTGCTAACAAAAGTCAAGACCTTTTCGCAGGTTTTTTAAATGTTCTCAACTAAATAAAAATTCCACGACAATTAGACCGGCTCAAAATCCGGTCTGTTGTTTTCTTGGGTTTATTTTCTTTTATTTTCGGTATACTTCCATCACTCTCGCATAGTAGATTCTCAAAAACTTATTTAATCCTGCTATCT
>NZ_JADCKK010000025.1:0-37522 GCF_014982935.1 Anaerotignum lactatifermentans
AAATCTCCGGATCGATGGCTGTTTGCGCCTCCCCGAAGCTTTTCGCAGCTTACCACGTCTTTCATCGGCTCCCAGTGCCAAGGCATTCACCCTGTGCTCTTTCTTGCTTGACCTTCTTGCAACACAAGCTCAGCTTGTGTCGGTTCTAAAAACAATAGCTTTTGTTCTTGGAATGATCATTTATAGCGAAATAAAATGTTGATTAACTTTACTACATTTTATTTTTCAATAAATTTCTCGATTTTATTGACTCTTGTTTGTCTTGTATTCAGTTTTCAAGGTGCATTCTTTCTTTTTGTTTCGGTCGTTCTTGCGACCGCCTAAGTATATTATCATGGGAACTATTTCTTGTCAACATCTTTTTTACAATTTTTTAAGATTTTTTTTACAAAACACAAAAAACCCTCTAAAAACAGGGCTTTTCGTCGAAAACTTTTTTCATTTTACGCGCCTAACAGATGGAAAAATGCCTTCGCCGGGAACACGACCGCCAATGCCGGCAGCAAATTTGCCGCCCGCACTTCTTTGATTTTTGCAATATTCAGTCCCAAAATAAATGTCATCAAGCCACCCACGGCAATAAAATTCTGTATAGCTGCCGGGTCAAGATAGGACATCATCCATTTCCCCGCGTAAAAACATAAGGACAATATGAGAAACTGCGGCACCACAATCAGATTCATGCCAAATCCCAGCGCCATGGCAAATATTGCCGCCGCGAAAATATCCATAACCGCCTTTGACATCAATATGGTCATATCCCCCGTTGCGCCTTCCTGAAAGGCACCGAAGATGTTGGTTCCGCTGGCACAGAGGGTCACTGCCACTACCAAATAAAACCGCATATAAATTTCTTTATCCCCTTCGATTTTGAAATGCAGGTGATGCAGTCCATGCAAAAATCCCGTTTTGATTCTTCTGTCCAAGTCAGCCAATTCTCCTATAATCGTTCCCAAAATCAATGCCAGAAGCACCGCCGGCAAAGACTCCAGTTTCACCACAGAAACCATACCAATGGCAATGGCACACTTACCGAATATGACCATCAATGGTTCCTGAAGTTTGGTTGGAATTTTATTCCGCAGCAGCGTTCCCGCATTGGCTCCAAGCAAAACACAACAACAATCCAGTATTACCCCTCTTGGAATCATGCTGTCGCCCCCTTTTCTGTATTTCCGGCAAAAGTCAGCGCAATCTCACCTGTGCCGCTGTCTATATGGATTTGTTTTTTTCCTTCCGTATTCTGTTGGGGAACGGTAAAATCTTCATCAAAGTCCATTTCCCAGCTGTCCAAATCGCCGCCATTTTGTTCCACAGAAACTTCCGGCTCCAATGTTTTTCCATTTACCGTAACATTTCTGGTGAAAAAAGAACCGGATATATCATAATCTTCTACTGTTTCCGGCATAGTCAGGGAAATTTTTCCTGTGCCGCCGTCCAGCCAGATTTCATCTCCCAGACTGCCCGCAAAATCCACATCTCCCATACCGCCATGGATGGTCAGCTTCTTTGCCACCTGCAAATATTCCCCTTCTGCCAGACCGCCGCCGCATTCCAGCTCCAGATTTTCCGCCGTTACATGTTTCAACATCATCTGTCCAGCGCCCTGATGCAGATATAATTCTTTTGCTTCTGCCCCATCCACATAAAATGGTCCTGTGCCTGCTGTCAACGAAGTTTTTTCCAGTGTCCACTCCTCCGGCAAAGTCAGCGTCAAATGATGGCTGTCTGTTTCCATACCCTCCACCGCTTCTGCATCCGGCGGTATATAGGATATATCCACAACACCATTTTCCTCTGTCACCGTCAGCCACTGAGAAACAACATGTTCTGTTTTCAGTTCTGCCTTTTCTCCTTTCTGGATGAAAACGCTGCCAACATCTGCCGTAACTATGAGTTCTCCGCAGCTCTGCGGCAGTTCATAAACTTCTGACGACATTTCCACCGTCTGTTTTTGTGTGCCACATGCGCACAAAAATAACAGAACCACTGGCAGCATCAGCCATTGCTTCCCTTTTCCTGTTGTTTGTTTCATAAATTTCCTCTTTCAATTTAGATTTCTTTCGAAAGATGTGGCATTTTAACATATGAATTTCAAAAAAGCAACGGCTTTTCCCGTTTCTCCCCACAAAAAAATGACGGTTTTCACACCGTCATTTTTCTCGTCAATTCAAGCAAATATGGTCAAAATAAAATACATCAATATGTTGTTTTCGTACAAAGGCAGTGCCACATGGGTCAAATTCAGCGCGTCGAAGAAAAAGTCGAAGGCGGAATTGCACTGGAAAAATGTCAGCACAAAACAAATGAGCCATGCTACGCACAATCCTTTCAGCAAACCTACCAAAAAGCCACACGCCCGATTGAAGAAATTCAATACAGGCAGTTTGCTGATGAGATTCAGCGCCTTCAATACAAATTTTACTGCCAGCCATACCACAACAAACACCAGCAGTACACTGATGATATTGATGCAGATATTTGCCAGAAAACCTGCAATATAGGACTGCAAACTTTCCACATCCAGCAGATGATAAATCACCGGATTGTTGTTTTCCACCAGACTTTCTTTCAGAAAATCCGGCAAATGCATGCTTTCAATGATTTCTGTCTGGGTCTGCATAGCAGCGTCCCCAATGGCGTTCTCCAAATGCAGTCCATTACCTACTGTATTGGTCAGGGCATCGAAAAAGGGTGTTTTTCGTAAAAGCTCACTGACTGTAGGCGTCAAAAACCTGGTTGCCGCCAGTGCTGCCACCATTGGCAGGAAATTCAGCGCCGCCCGCACAAAACCCTTGCGGTACGCCTGCACTGCCGTCCCCACCACCAGCACCAACGCCAGAATATCTAATATATAGGGCAAAAACGTCATCCTTCTGCCCACCTCCTACCATTAAGACTCTGCGGGAACATCCCCCGATTCCGTATTCTCCGCAGGCTGCGTTGTTTCTGTATTTTCTCTTGTTTCCGTATCTGTTGCTGTTTCTGTTTCCGTTGTTTCCGTTTCCTGCGTATCAGATGCATTTGTTTCTTCTGTTCCGGATGTTTCTGTTCCTTCCTGACTGCCATCCTCCTGGGTTGCATCCGTATTTGTTTCTCCTTCTGCCGGCAGCGGTTCATCTGTCTGCACTTCCGGTGTGGTTTCCACCAGATCCTCCGGCACGTCAGGCACCTCGCCTGTGTATTTGTCCATATCCAGAATCCGTGCCATATCCTGACCCACCACCAGTACATGAGAAAAACTTTCCATGGGGATCACATCTGTCACATCCTGTGTTGCCTGATAAACCCAAGCTTCCCGTCCCGTATGACGGATGCCAATATAAGTATGGTCTGTGCCCAACACAATGCCATCTTTCCATACACTCAGATAGGTGATGTCCTTTCCGCTGACATAAGAAGCTTCCTCTGCCCCATTGGAACTGAGCCAGCAGACAGTGCCTTCTTCCTTGCCTTCTTCTCCGGGCAGGTCATCACCCAATGTGAGCACCACTCTGTCTTTTTGCTGGAAAGAAACATAATCCACCACATTGGTCAAATAGTAACTCCAGACTTCTTCGCTGTCCTTGAAACCATAAACGCCCTTATCGGAAACTGCCGCCAGAACGCCGTTGCTGCGATAACTAATGGTGCCAATGATTTCATCTGCCTTATCCGCAGCAGAAGCATACAAACTATCTGTATAGTTTTCGCTGTCTTCTGGATTGACATAGAAAAACAGCACCCGCCCAATGGGATACACATCGGTGGTATCCACATAGCTGACAGCAAAAGACTTATTGTCATCGGACACGTCCGTGGAAATGGGGTATACCCCTGCGGTTTCTTCCACCCTGCCTTTGAGCAGTGTGCCTTTGGAATTATAGATTTTTACCTCGTAACCACTGTCTTTCTTTTCCAGCAAAGAAAGATACCCGTTTTGGTTCAGGGCAAACTGACTGAGATTTCCTTCCAACTGTACATTATACAGCAGACCGCTTTCGTCATAGACCCGGACATTCTTGCCGCCCAGATCGCCTACAGCCATGAAAGAGCCTTCCTGAATCACCGTAGGTGTGGTCATATTGAATGTGTCGTTCCATTTCTGGTCGCCTACACTGTTGTAATACTTGGCACCGTCTTTTGTGCAGAGCAAAAATGCCTCATCAAACACAGCAAAAGACGCGGAACTGCCCGCATCCAGAGGGATTTCCGCCAGCACCCCTGCTGAAGCGTTTCCTGCATTTTGTGTCACACTGGATTTGACAAACAGACTGCGGATTTTCCCGCTGCCGTAAGCCGTATCCAGATATACCAGACCGCAGCCGATGCAAAGCACCAGCACCACAGCCAGACCGATTTTCATCTGCTTTGTAAAATGAAATTTTTTTGGGGTTTGTTCTTCCATTAAAACCAGACCCTCCTTCTGTGCGTCTTTAGGCTTTCATCATACTACATTCACCGTTCTTTTGCAAACCATAGGACAGGGGAAAACCAAATTCTAACCAAAAAAGAAGCCAGAAACTTCCCATTAAAATTTCTGACTTCTTGATTTTGTTTTCTGTGTATGCAAAAAGGCTTATTCGCCGTCCCGCAGGCTTTCATAGAGCTTGATATATTCTCTTGCGGAGCTTTCCCAGGAATAATTGGAAGCCATGGCATTTTTTACCACATTCTGCCATTCATCTTTGCCCTGATGGTATACTGCAAGGGCCTGATCCAATGCCCACAGAAGCCCGTTGCCGTCGTATGTTTCAAAGAGGAAACCATTGCCCTCTTTTGTTTCTGTGCTGTACTGGAAAATAGTGTCTGCCAGACCACCGGTTTTCCGCACGATGGGTACGGTACCATAACGCAGGGCAAACATCTGACCCAGACCGCAGGGTTCAAACAGAGAAGGCATCAGGAACATATCAGAACCTGCATAGATCTGCTGTGCCAGATTTTCGTCGAAGAAAATATTGGCGCTGACTCTGCCGCGATAGCGTTCTTCCATACTGCGGAACAGGTATTCAAAACGATTTTCCCCTGTACCCAGCAGAACGAACTGCACATCTCTGCACATCATTTCATCAAATACATAAGAAAGGATATCCAGACCTTTCTGGTCTGCCAGTCTGGTGATCATGCCGATGATGGGCACATCTCTCTGTTCCAGACCCAGTCTTTCCTGTAATAGCCGTTTGTTTTCCGCCTTGCCTTCCAGATGATCTGCGTCGAAATGTACCTGAATCCGTTTGTCTGTAGCGGGATCGTTTGTCACATAGTCAATGCCGTTGATGATGCCGCTGAGGACATTCTTCCGGCTTTTCAAAATACCCTCCATGCCATAGCCATACTGCCATGTCTGGATTTCTTTTGCGTAAGTCTGGCTGACGGTGCTGATACGGTCTGCATACATCAGCCCCATTTTCATGTAGCTGACATTGCCGTAAAATTCCACGTTGCCGTTTTCATAACAGTAATAGGGCACACCCAGAAGTTCCATGGTGCTCTTGTCAAAATTCCCCTGATACTGCAAGTTATGAATGGTAAACAGTGTTTTGATACGAGAATAATAGATCATCTTCCGATAGATTTCCTTCAAATACATGCAGACAGGACCAGTCTGCCAGTCATTGCAGTGGATCACATCGGGATAGAAGTCCAGCATTGCCATCATATCCATAACCGCTTTGCCAAAGAATGCAAAACGTTCGTTGTCATCTCCATAGCCATATAAGCCGCCGCGACCGAAATAAAAATTATTTTCTATAAAATAAATGGGGATTTCACTGGGCTTCACCAGAATTTTTGCCTGCTGTGTCCGCCACAGCAGATGAACAGGGAATTCGCCCAGATATTCCACTCCATACATTTCTTTTTCCTTAACTGTCATGTAACGGGGAATGACTACCCGCACATCGACACCCTGTGCCCGCAGTGCTTTGGGCAAAGAACCTGCCACATCGCCCAGACCGCCGCTTTTGATAAAGGGCGCAGCCTCAGAGGCCACCAGTAATACTTTCAAGCAATCTTTCATGCTACCTCACCTCATTATCATCATACTATGAATTCCAACATTCAGCAAGAAAATATTCACCAATACATTCATGTTTTGTATAGATTTTCCTGTTTTGTCGTCATATGCCTATAACTCCTTTTTATTCTTAGCCAAAAGTGGTATACTAAAAAAAGATTTCACGCAAAAAAGGGGCATGCCCCTGTGAAATCCCACAAAAGGGACGTTTCCCGTCTGACAAATTCAGCAATATAGAAAGGATGATTCCATTTGAAACATACCTTACCGAAGCGGTGTGATGTTGCCGCCGCAGATAAATGGCACATCGAAGACTATTATGAAAATGATTCCCTCTGGGAAGAAGCTTATACCATGCTCATGGAAGAAATTCCAGAATTGGCTGCTTACAGCGGTCATCTGGGTGAAAGCGCAGCCACACTTTTGGCATGCCTGGAAAAGAATCAGGAACTGTCTCTGATTCTGGATCAGGTTTATACCTACGCCAACATGCGTATGCATGAAGACAGCGCAAATGCTTTCTATCAGGGTATGGCTTCCAGAGCAGAAATGCTCCTGATTCGTTATTCCGACGCCATTTCCTTCCTGACACCGGAAATCCTTTCCCTGCCAGAAGATGTGCTGGCGGATTTCCGTATGGAACGGGCGGAAGATTTCCACCTCTACGACCATTTCTTTGACAATCTCCTGCGTCAGAAAGCCCACACCCTTTCTCCTGCTGAAGAAAGCCTGCTGGCAAAAACAGCGGAACTGGGCGGCGCACCCCAGAACATTTTCACCATGCTCAATGACGCAGATATGCGTTTTGGGGACATCACCGACGCCGATGGGGACAAAGTGCCTCTGACCAAAGGCAGATATGTGACATTCTTGGAAAGCAGTGACCGCCGCGTCCGCAAAGAAGCTTTCCAGACATTGTACGCTTCTTATCTGAAACAGAAAAACACACTGGCGGCAACTTACGCTGCTTCCGTGAAAAGCGACGTATTCTTTGCTTCCGCCAGAAAGTACGACTCTGCCAGAGCCATGGCATTATATGATGACAATATTCCTCTTTCTGTTTATGATAACCTCATCGAAACCGTCCATGTCAACCTGCATCTGATGCATCGCTATGTTGCCCTCAGAAAAAAACTGCTGGGACTGGATGAAGTTCACATGTATGACCTGTACGCACCCTTGGTGGATGATGTGGACGCAAAAATCACTTTTGAAGAAGCAAAAGAAACCGTAGAAAAAGCCCTTGCTGTCATGGGCAAAAAATACACCGATGCCCTCCACTACGGCATGAACGCAGGCTGGATTGACGTTTACGAAAACGAAGGCAAACGCAGCGGCGCATATTCCTGGGGCAGCTACGGCGTACACCCCTATGTGCTCCTGAACCATAACGACACCGTCAACAGCATGTTCACACTGGCACATGAAATGGGTCACGCCCTTCACAGCTATTTCACATGGGAAAAACAGCCTTATCTTTACAGCGGCCATAAAATCTTCGTGGCAGAAGTGGCTTCCACCTGCAACGAAGCCCTCCTCATGGAATATCTGCTGAAAACAACAGAGGACAAAAACATGCGGAAATATCTGGTGAACTACTTCTTAGAACAGTTCCGCGGTACTCTGTTCCGCCAGACCATGTTTGCGGAATTTGAAAAGATTACCCACGAAATGGCAGAAAAAGGCGAACCTTTGACATGGGAAGGCATGAACAAAATTTACCATGACCTGAACAGACTGTATTTCGGTGATGACATTGTCATTGATGAAGAAATCGACATCGAATGGGCAAGAATCCCCCATTTCTATAACGCTTTCTATGTATATCAGTATGCAACCGGCTACAGCGCAGCCATTGCCCTTTCCAGAAAAATCCTTTCTGAAGGCCAGCCTGCCGTGGACGCATATCTGGACTTCCTTTCCAAAGGCGACAGCGAATATTCCATTGACCTGCTGAAAGGCGCGGGCGTGGATATGTCTAAGAAAGATGCTGTGGAAAACGCCATGGCTGTTTTCGAAAGCCTGCTGGATGAAATGGAAAAATTCTGATTGTCATTTGCAAACACAAAAAGCACAAAACCTCTTGGTTTTGTGCTTTTTTCTGTTACTGGGAAGCTTCATCCCTTATCCAGATCAGCTCCGTCTGCGCTGCCATTTCCGCCTCTTTGCCATAAAGTACATCCAGCCCTTTACTAAACTCACCATAATAAACTTTCGCGATACGGTCTACAGAGTCTATCTGATAGCGATAGGGCTCCTCCTGCTCCGCATCTTCCAAAAGCGGTTCCACATAGGCAGACCATGGACTTTGTGTAAAGTATAAGAAAAATTCATCTTCTCCATCATAACCATAAGAGCAGTTAATCCTGCCTTTCCCTGTATAATACACACAGACCATCCCGTCCTCTACTGCCACAGAAAAATCCACTGGCTTATAGGGAATAATCCACTGGGGGATAGTCAGCGCCATATAACTTCCCAAAATGACTCCTGCCGTTACCGCAACAGAAATCACTGCGGTACGAATCCGCCTTTTCTGCCACGTTTTCTTCATTTTCTGCAAAAAACTGGTTTCCGCCGCCCTTACCGTCTCATGGACAGGCAGCACCAATTCTTTTCTCATGTCCTCTGCCGCTTTTTTACAGTCCGCACATTCTGCCAGATGTTCCTCCACCATTTTTTTTGTGTCCTCACTGACCGCTCCATCCACATATAACGGCAGCAAATCTCCAATGATATTACAGTTGATTTTATTCATGCTCCATCTCCTCCATATATGCTGTCACTTTCTGTTTTGCCCTGTAATAAGTCACCCTTGCCCAACTTGCGCTTTTTCCGAAAAGCTGTCCAATTTTCTCGAAAGGCAGTTCCCCAAATACCCGCAGGGTAAACACCTCTTTGTATGGCTCGTCCATTTCATGGAGAAATCCATGCACCGCAAAAGCCGTTTCTGCGTCCGTCATTTTCTCCAGAAACAACGGTTCCGCCGCCTGTTCCTTTTCTGCTTCCAAGGGCTCCGTCTTTTTCTGCTTCCGACAATGGTCATAATAGGTGTTCTTGCTGATGGCAAAGAGCCATGGGCGAATATCCCCCTGCCCGTCAAATCGGTCAATGGATTTCAGGGCTTTGAAAAAAGTTTCCTGAGCGATTTCCTCTGCCAGCACACGGTCACCGCACAACCCCCAGACATAGAACAGCACATCCCGGAAAAACGCCCGATACACTTGGTCAAAGTCCATGTTTTTTCCCCCTTTCACCCAATTCACGCGTCAAAACGAAAAACGTTACAGCACTTTACAAATTTTTTACTCACAAAAAAAGCCGGAAGTTTAGGGGCATCTTCATAAGAAAACAAAGAAAGCTGAAATCCTTTTCATACAGAGGATTCCAGCTTTCTTATCTTTATTAAGATTGTGTCTGTATGTTTTCTTAAGAGAAGTTGCTTTCTTCGACTTTTTATCATCCTATCTCAACAATTCCATTGAAGTTTTGCCGCCTGTTCATTCGGCGCTGTCTTGACCTGCATCAGAGATGCCAAAATCTGTTCCAATTCCTTTGTGGCAAGCATATCATAGGTTTCTTTGGTTTCTGCCGTACCTGCCTGATGGTAAGCCATAGCCGCTGCCCCATAAAAACAAAATCCCAAAGCATTGGTGGGTGTCTGCCATGTGCCGCAGGCGGTGACAATGGCTCTTGCCGCTGCTTCCCGTACAGGCTCTTTTTCCGCCGCTGAAGCTTTTCTCGCCTCAGAGAGAAGCCCTTTCCATTCCTTCAAAGGCAGACTGCTAACCATGCAATCTTTTGTCTTTTCCAGCAGTTCCGCAAAAAGCGGCACTTCTGCCACCAAGGGCAGATACTTTTCCGTCACATAAGCCATTGCCCATGTTGTCAGGGTTTCTTTGGACTTTCCTTCCATGCTTTCCATCAACGCCACCACTGCCGGTTCCGTAGGACTTCCCAATGTTTTTCGCAGCTTTGCCATATCCTCGCCTCATTTCTTTTGATTCCTTAGGGACATGGTAACATAGCTGCTCCCGTCCTTCAATACCCCATAAGGCAGATGGAAAGATTCAAATACCCTGCGAATGTGAGCCACAGCAAATAAGGCACCAGCAAATATCCTGCCCGTTTGTCGATGCTTTTAAACTGTTTCCACAGCCGAAATACCAGCACCCAAAGCAGCACCAGCCACCCAAAAGCCAGACCGCAAAGCCCCAGACCAAAAAACAGAATCGGCCAGATTACATTGACGATGAGCTGCACCCAAAAAGCCCTGATTGCCTCCTGACTGTCCGGGTCATAACTTTTTGCCACCAGACAGGCGGCAATGCCCATGAGGATATACAGAATGGTCCAGACCACCGGAAATACCCATCCCGGCGGTGACAAAGGCGGTTTTGCCATCTGTTCATAAGCTGCCATGCCGCTGCCGGAAATCATGCCCGCTGCCGCTCCTGCCACCAGCGGCACCAGAATATAAAACCCGCATTTCTTTTTTCCTTTCATTTCCATATTTGTGCCCCCTTCGTGTCAAAACAACCTCCTGCTGCATATCATAAAGCAAGTACAAAACTTTACAGGAGGCATTTTCATTATGGGTATTACTGCTTCTTCTTATACACTTTTTCCCGATACCATTTCCTGCGGCGGCGAGGTAGAAGGGATTCTTTCTCTTTCCGCAGGTCCCGACATCGTTTCCAATCCGGCTGACATTGTCATGGTGCTGGACTGTTCCGGCAGCATGGAAGGTGAACCTTTTGCCGCCATGAAAGCCAGTGTCAAAACATTCATCGACATCATCGACGAATCCACTGACGAAAATCAGGACGGCAATATCGGCGGCGGCAGCCAGATTGCCATCGTCAGCTTTGCCCGGACTGCCACCCAGCGGACAGGATTTTTGACAAATACGGCAGACCTGAAAACGGCTGTCAATAACCTGACCATCGACGGCGGCACCAACCACGAGGACGCTTTCACTAAGGCATACAACCTCTTTGACCCGGACACCACCCACCAGAAAATCATGGTCATGTTCACAGACGGGCAAAGCACTGCCGGCGGTTCTGCTGTGCCCATCACCACATTGGCAAAAGAAAACGGCGTTGTCATTTACTGCGTTGTGCTCAAAGGTCTCTTTGGCACAGATGTACCTGCCGCATCCCTTTGGGTATCCACGCCCGTCACATCCTTCCTTTCCATTGCGCCTACCCCAGCAGAATTGGAAGAAATCTTTGCCGAGCTGGCTGCCAACATTTCCAATCCCGGCGCAACAGAAATCCTCATGCAAGGATTTGTGTCTGACGACTTTATCCTGACGGAACTGCTGCCGCCGGATAAAGGCACCGCCCAAATGTTAGATGCCCATTCCTTCCGCTGGAGCATTGCGAAACTTGGGGCAACGGCCATCGAAGGGGCTTCACTGCGTTTCCGTCTGAAGCACATTGCCACCACTTCCGGCGAAAAAGCCCCCATGAAAGAAATTTCGTATTCCGATGTGGAAAACAATGTGGTCATCTTCCCTGTCCGCAAGGTATTTACGGACTGCACCGAGGAAATCGACATCACTCCCTGTCCGCCGGTAGTCACATTCACCATGGACGACTGTCAGGATTTTCTGGAGTATGATCTGGGAAATTTTATCTGGGAGAACGCGGGTCGTATCTTGGAATGCAGCCTGACCCTGCGTCAGATCTGCCCTAACCGCTCCACTGCCTTGGCATTGATCCTGACGGAAATTGACGACGAAGGCGAAAGCCGCCCCCGTGGCTTCCAGACATTCACCATTCCCGCCCATCACGCCAACGGCTGCCGAGACATCCATGTGAAATCCATCCGCTTCGTTCTGCCGGAGGACAGCGACACCGCCTGCCGCAGCTGCCGTCTATGCAAAAAACGGCGGTTCAAAATGCAGGTCATTGCCCATGCCATCGAGAGCAATTTTGTTTGCAACGCAAAATAAAACATTTCTAAAGTAACGAAAAGAAAGTCTGGAATCCCAACTGCTGTTGTGGTTTCAGACTTTTTTATGTATTGCGCCTCCCCTCTTTTTTCATATCATATGTTTGTGTTCCAGATCCTATTCTGCGAAAATACTCCGGTATCATACTGTTTCGTGGCAGTTTTCATATACATTTTGTATTCTGTTTGTAATTTTAAAAACCATAAATGTATGATTGCCTTTCCCATGGCAATATGTTAAATTCAAAATAATATCATTTTATAAAATATTTTGTTATTTCAAAATACATAGACATATAATTCATAGTTTTGATATATAAATACTATTTGTTTGGCATATATCATACCCAATCTTATTTTATCCAGACAAATTCACAAGAGGGTAAGTACATGAATCCACTTCAACATAAAACCAAAGCAAAACTTGTGGCGGCCATTTTGGTCTTTTATTTGCTTGCCTTTTTTACACTTTCTTTGGCTTATGAAGTAAAGGAAGCCCATCATCCCTGTCAGGGCGATCAATGCCCCATTTGTCATCAAATCCAGAATCTGGAACGCATCAAAGAACAATTTTCCTTTTCCTTAGGAAATGTATCTATTTTTTTCTGGACTTTTCTGTCCATTCTCACAGTTACTCTGCAAAAAACAACTGACAATTTTACAAAAACACTGGTTCAGCTTCATGTGAGATTGAATCATTAATACCTCATTTTTCACATCTTTATCACTGTATTTCTTTTCAATACAGCCATTCCCAACATATTTTATTTCACAATTGTACATTTCAAATTTCATATTGGAGGTTGATTTATCATGAAACGTATTCTCATGTTATCATCTATGATTCTTGTCGTTTTATTTCTTGCGGCATGCGGCATTTCCGGACAGCCGGCAACCCTTTCCAGCGGCAATATAAAGATTGTAACCACGATCTTCCCGCCCTACGATTTCGCAAGGGAAATTGCCAAAGACAAGGCAGATATCACATTGCTGCTCAAGCCCGGCGCAGAAAGCCACTCCTTTGAACCAACACCTCAGGATATCAAAACCATTGAGAATGCAGATCTGTTTATCTATACCGGCAGCGAAAATGATGTCTGGGTAGAAGACCTTTTGGCCTCTCTTGGCAATCGTGCGCCCCAGACCATGCGTCTGATAGATTGCGTACCAACTGTTACAGAAGAAGTGGTGGAAGGCATGGAACATGAACATGAAGAAGACCATCATGACGGTGTCTTTGAAGATGCCGACGTACAGGATCGTACCCTTGCCGACTGGCAGGGTGATTGGCAGTCCGTCTATCCTTACTTGCTGGATGGTACCCTTGACCCGGTTTTTGCCCATAAAGCGGCAGAAAAACAGGATAAGACCGAAGCGGAATACAAAGCGTATTACACCGCCGGTTATCAGACCGATATAGAGCGGATCACCATTGACGGTGACACCATTGCCTTTTTCGAAAACGGTAAACCAATCACGGCAAAATATATCTATGAAGGTTTCCGCATCCTCACCTACGAATCCGGGAAAAAAGGTGTCCGCTACCAGTTCCAGTCTGCTGACCCCGCTTCAGCCGCTCCCAAATACATCCAATTCAGCGATCATGAAATTGGCCCCGTAGACCATGCCGAACATTTCCATATCTTCATGGGAAATGACGGTTTCGATAAACTTTCCGAAGAAATGGAAAACTGGCCTACCTACTATGACAGCAGTCTGACAGGGGACGAAGTTCTGGACGAAATGCTTTCTCATGACCATGAAGAAGAAATTGATGAACACGTTTGGACTTCTCCTGCCAACGCCATGCAGATCGCAGAAAAGATCGCGGAGAAACTCATGGAGATCGATTCCGAAAACGCTCTTTTCTATTCCAAAAACGCGGTTATCTATACCGGTCAGCTGAAAGAACTGGATGCAAAATTCAAAAGCGTAATGGCAAACAGCAAACGCAAGACCATCCTGTTCGGGGATCGTTTCCCCTTCCGCTATTTGGCTGACGCCTATGGACTTACTTATTATGCCGCCTTCACAGGCTGCTCCACAGAGACCGAAGCTGATCCGGCCACCATCGCCTTTCTCATCGATCAGGTGAAAAAAGCGGAGCTGCCTGTGGTATTTACCATAGAGCTTTCCAACGGCAAAATTGCCGATGCCATCTGCGACGCCACACATGCGCAAAAAAGAATGCTGCACTCCTGCCATAACCTTTCTGCAAAAGAAGTGGAAGAAGGCGCCACATATCTGTCTTTGATGGAACAGAATCTGGAAGTGCTGAAGGAGGCGTTGAACTGATATGCAATTACTGCACTGCGAAAACCTCAGTTTTTCTTATGATGGAAAGGTGGCAGTCAAAGATGTCACATTTTCCATATCTTCCGGTGAGTATATCTGCATCGTTGGTGAAAACGGTTCTGGAAAAAGCACCCTTGTAAAAGGTCTCTTACAGCTGCATCCCCCTTCCGGCGGTACCCTCCGCCTGGGGGACTGCCTGAAAGGCGGTATCGGTTATCTGCCTCAGCAAAAGACCTCATGGAAGCATTTTCCGGCAAGTGTGTTGGAAGTTACGCTTTCGGGTTGTCTGAATCGCATGAAACTGCGCCCTTTTTATGGGAAAAAAGAAAAACAGCAAGCCATGGAAAATCTGGAACGTATGGGTATTGCCCATCTGCACCGTCATTGCTTCCGGGAACTTTCCGGCGGTCAGCAGCAGCGAGTCTTGCTGGCACGGGCCCTTTGCGCGGCAAAACATCTGCTGATTTTGGATGAGCCCATTGCCAGCCTAGACCCTATCGCCGCCAAAGAATTCTATGAGCAAATCCAACGGCTTCATACAGAGCTGCACATGGCAGTGCTGATGGTATCTCATGATATGAAAAACGCCCTCTCTTACGGCGAGAAGATTCTTCACCTAGATACAAAACAGTTATTTTTCGGTACCACAGATGCCTATCTTGCCACAGGTACAGGACAGCGTTTTGGAGAAAGGGGGCAGCAAATTTCATGCACCTGATACAAGAAATGTTCTCCTATCCATTTATGCAGCGGGCTTTTGTCGTTGGCATACTGGTTTCTTTGTGTGCCGCTCTTTTGGGGCCAAGCATGGTTCTCAAACGCTATGCCATGATCGGTGACGGACTTTCCCATGTGGGGTTCGGCACACTGGCAGCGGCAACAATGCTCCATACTGCACCTTTGGCCATTTCTCTGCCGGTTGTCATCCTTGCGGCCTTTCTGCTTCTGCGTCTGAAAGAAAGCAGTTTTCTGCTGCCGGATGCAGCCATTGCCCTGATTTCCACCGCCTCTCTTGCCTTTGGCGTGATGGTAATCTCAATCAGCACCGGCATGAATACAGATGTCTGCAATTATCTCTTCGGCACCATACTGGGTGTCACACAAAAAGAACTTTGGCTCACTGTGTGTCTCTCTTTGTTTGTGATACTGGCATTTCTTTTCTGGTATCACCGTATTTTTTCCATCACCTTTGACGAAATCTTTGCCAGCGCCGTTGGCTGCTCTGCCGGCATCTCTCAAGGACTTCTTGCTTTGATGACCGCTCTGACCATCGTCCTTGGCATGCGCACCATGGGTGCCCTGCTTATTTCCAGTTTACTGGTAGTTCCAGCACTTACGTCCATGCAGGCCTTTGGCAGCTTCCGCGCTGTCATCCTTTGCAGCATACTTCTTTCTTTGATTTGTTTCTGCATTGGTCTGACGGTTTCTTATGTCTGCGCCACACCAACAGGCGCCAGCATTTCTTTGCTCCATATCATTTGCTTTATCTGCTTTTTTGCGTTTCGAAAAATCAAAGAAAGGATGTGATGTCATGAAACGATTTCTTTTTCCCTTATGCACTTTGATCTTTGCCTGCATGCTGAGCGGCTGTCAGGCAAAAGCCAAGGTTTCTATCTCAAAGATAGAGTCATCTGCCCAGCAGCTCCAGACCACATACACGCTGGAAGATATTCTGGAAAAAGACAGCGTTGCATCTCAACAGATTCCTGCCGTTCCAGAAAGACCTGTGGCAACAAGTAATTTAGAAAATGAAGATGTATTGGAAATCAGTGAAAAAATGTATCTGACTCAGATTCATGACATCTTTTTGAATTTTTCAGATTATGAAAACAAAACCATCGTCGTCGAAGGCATGTACGGTCTGCTTTTCAATCCGGAAGGCATACAAAATGTGCCTGCGGTTTACCGCCGTGGCCCTGGCTGCTGCGGCAATGACGGCTGGGGTGGTTTCCTGCTCCATTACGATGGCACATTGCCTGACGAAAATGCCTGGATACGCGTCACTGGTACACCTGAAATTGTGGAAAACGGCTCCTTCCAGGATCTGTATCTCAATGTTTCGGAACTCCAAGTTCTGGAGACCAGAGGAGAAGAATTTGTCACCCAATGACGTTCTTCATGCTGCGTATCTATGCAGCCTCACATTTAGAAACAGGCAGTTCATTGGCACACTTTTTTTCAGCCATCCTGACTGCTCTGTTCCCATTCGTCATATTACCGACCTTCCCTTTTCATAGGGTTTCCAACAGTCTTTCCTGATCGTAAAAACGCGGTAACAATGACATTGCATGCGTGTGAATCCATACTCTCTCAACTGCGGTTTCACTGACCGGCATCTTTTATCTTTCCTGTATCTTCTATACTTCTCTTTTGAATAACGCTCCCCTTAAAAACTTATCTTCTATACACTTTTCATTTCTTAGATGCCGGTCAACATACAAAAGCAGCCCATTTCTACATCATTATGGTAGAAATGGGCTGTTTTCTGTTATCTGTTACATTTTCTGCCATAAACTCCAATGACCTTTTCTTCCCGCCAGACGTAAATATTTTGTCAGTTCACTGTCCATGGCAAGTACATATCCGCCCGGCAATAATCGCTCCGCCATGCTCTCCCCGGACAGCCCGCTTTTTTCCGTCAGAATCAGGGAAAATCGCCGCTCCGCAAAGGCATTTGTCAAAGCCGCCGCCGTGCCTTCCACTGCCGTATGCCATCCCTGCACAAAGGGAAACACATCCCCTCTGTATCCTTCCGCTTCTGATAAAGCGTAGGTCTGGACCTGTTTTCTCTGTTCTTTCAGGTAGTTCTGCACCTCAAAAATGCTGTCCCCAAAGCCGCAGTCCACTGCAAGGAAAGAAATGGATGTTTCCGGCAATTTCATTTCCGGCAATAATGCTATCATATCCTCACTGCGGCAAAATCCTTGTCCCCATGCATCTACGCCATGTTTCTGCAAAAATAATTCCCGTCCAGCTGTCAATGTACGCCCCCATGCCACGCCGCCGGTAACACTGCCGAAATGATGGCAGTACACGTCTGTACAGAGAAACTGCCGGAAGCCCTTTCGCCTTGCCCGCAGGGAAACATCATCATCCCAGAATTCCATGGTCTGAAACCAGCGGTCACCAAAGCCCATGGCATCCAGTTTTTCCACATCATAAACCCCAATGACAGGCATGATTCTTGCCCGATGACGCCATTTCCCTTTTTCATAAAATTCCTTTGCAAAATCCTCCAATCCTTCCAAGGGACAAGGGGCAATCCCCTGACAGTTTGATGTAAAAGGCGTCACCGGCGTTGCGCTGAGAGCATTTTCTTCTCTTTCCAAGCAATCCAGCAAATGGGAAAGCCACCCCTCCGTCACAATGGTGTCATTGCTGACAAAAGCCAGATACCGCCCACAACATGCTCGAAAGGCAACGGAAAACATGAGCATGCCCACATTTTCCCGAAAACGGATGACCTTGGCATTGGGGATGGTTTGAAAATACGCCGCCGTTTCGTCTTTGGAGCCATGGTCTAACAAAAGCAATTCACATTCCCTCAAATCCGTATGACGCAGGACGCTTTCCACGCACTGTTTTGTATACTCCAAGTGATTGCAGGCAGGAATGAAGATCGTGACTTTTTTCTGTTCTATCCTCCGCGGATTCACCCGTCTGTGATGGGAAACAAATTCCTCCTGCCAATAAACTTGCCGTTTTTCTATATCCTCTGCCACACACCCCCAGAAATAGATTTCCTCCCGCAGTTCCCACAGAAAAGGCAGGAGGATATATGCCGCCAGTTCTGCCTTCTGGTCTGTCTGGGTCAAATCCAGAAGGACAGCACGGACATTTTCCATCTGCCCGGCATAATGGCAGTTTTTCAATTTTTCCACTGGGTCACAGATGTTTTCAATCTCTCCCAGCAAATCCCCCATTTTTCCAAAATCCCCCGTTTTCCCTGCCGCTATTCTTTCCGCTCCTTCCAGCAAGCAGGAAAAAAGGGGCATACAATCTCGAAACCAGTCTGTTTGCCAGCGAAATGTCATTCCTTCCATGTGCTCCCCTGCCTTTCATAGTCCGCCAATGTGGGCAGATTTCCATCCCTTTGGGACACAATGGGACGCATCCCCGCAGGCAGTCCCCAATCCACGCCAATGTCCGCATCATCCCAGCGAACGCCTCCATCACCCTCCGGGTCGTATGCCCCACTGCACAGATAGCTCACCAGAGCAAAGTCTGACCGTACCAGAAATCCATGGGCAAATCCTTCCGGCAGGTACAGCCCCTGTCTGTTTTCATGGCTCAGCACAAGCCCCTCCCACTGCCCATAAGTAGGTGAGCCTTGGCGCAAATCGACCCCCACATCAAAAATCTCTCCGTAAAGCACCGTCACCAGCTTTGCCTGTGGGTTCGGGCGTTGGATATGCAGTCCCCGCAGCACATTTCTTTTGGAAAAGGTCACGAAACTCTCCCAAATTTCCCCATCCATACCCGCTCCCCGAAATGCCCCTTTTTCATATATTTTCAAAAAATATCCCCGCAGGTCTGTGGCATAAAAAGGCGTTACCTTCTGCAATCCTTCCAACCTCAAAGGCGTAAATGTAAGTCCGCTCACAGCAGCCCCTCCTTTCGCCAGTGCCAAAGTCTGCCGATGCCCTCAACAAAAGGCACCCGACAGCAAAATCCCGTATCCTGTTCCAACTCCTTAGTGTCAAAGTCCTGTTCTGTCAGGGAAATACCTGTAAAGGGGATTTCTCCGAAGTCCCCTCGCCCTCCCGTCACTGCCATGGCTTCTTCCAGCCAATTCCGCAGAGGACGGGGTTTCCCACTGCCGATGATGTAGGTTTTGCCGTCTATCCCCTTTTCTCCTATGGCGGCAAAAGCCCTTGCGGCATCGGTCACATAGAGAAAATCATACATCTGCTCCCCTGCCGTCAACAGCGGCACTTCCCCCTTCTCCCATGCGTCCATGAGCCTGCAAATAAGCCGGTCAGATTTTTCTCCCACACCAAAGGTATTGGTGATGCGTCCTGTCACATGTCTGATGCCCCATTCCTTTGCCAAGACACGGCTGAGATTTCCGGCGGCAGTTTTGGCAAGGGCATAACAGTCCGTACCTTTTGGCGACAAACCAGCCTTTTTCGCTGCTTCCACTTCCGCCTCCATGATGCTTCCTGCAAAAATAAAGGTATGACACCCCAGTTTTTTTGCCAAAGCCAAGGCTTCTAATGTCTGCCTTATGTTTTCTGCCTGCAAAAATCCATCTTTCCGTCCCTCTCCCGCACTGCCAGCCCATGCCAGATGATAGAAAACATCATATTTCCGTTCTGTATCCCCCTGCCACACATTGGGCTGAAAGTCCAGCCCCTTTCGTTTAGGCAGTGTTTTTTCTTTTTCCGGTAAATCTATAACCGTCACGGAAATCTCTTTTTCCAGCAGTGTCCGCACCAGCGCCTGCCCCAGAAATCCACAGCCGCCCGTCACCACAGCCCTCTCAGGCTCTCCGTATGGCGTCATAGAGCACCTCCCCCTCGTAAGCCAGCTGTTCCGCCGTCAACCCCGGATAGACTCCCACCCAGAAGGTATCCCGCAAAATCCGGTCTGTCACAGGCAACTCCCCAATCACGCGATAATCCACCCCTTTTTCCAGCGTATCAAAGCAGGGATGCCGCAGGAGGTTCCCTGCAAACAGAGGACGGGTCTGGATGCCCTTTTCTTCCAGCTGGGAAACGATGTTTTCTCTGGAAATGCCTTCCCGACAGGTCAGCAGGAATCCAAAGGGACTTGCCATGGCGTTTTCCGTCACTTCCGGCAAAATCACTTTTTCGCCGCAGTTTTCCAAGAGTGTCAGGAGATAATCAAAGTGATACCGCCGTTTTTTCACAAACTCCGGCAGTTTTTCCAGCTGCGCCAACCCGATTGCCCCCTGCATTTCCGTAGCTTTCAGATTGAATCCCAAATGGGAATAAACGTATTTATGGTCGTAGCCAAAAGGTAATTTGCCGTACTGCCTGTCAAAACGGTGCTTACAGCGGTTATCCTGCCCCGGGGCACAGGTGCAGTCCCGCCCCCAATCCCGGAGGGAAACCATGATTTTTGCCAGCAAATCATCATTGGTGCAGACAGCACCGCCTTCCCCCATGGTCATGTGATGGGGCGGGTAAAAACTAACGGTGGATAAATGCCCGAATGTGCCTGTTTTCTGCCAATTTCCATCTAAGCAGTAAGCAGCCCCCACAGCGTCGCAGTTATCCTCCACCAGCCATAAATCATGTTTTTGACAGAAATCCAACACCGCCGCCACATCAAAAGGATTCCCTAATGTGTGGGCGATCATCACCGCCTTTGTTTTGGGCGAAAGGGCTTCCTCCAACATGGAAACATCTATGTTGTACTGAGGCAAAGTCACATCCACAAAGACAGGCACCGCCCCATACTGCAAGATGGGTGCCACAGTGGTGGGAAATCCTGCTGCCACAGTAATGACTTCATCCCCCCTGCAAATGCGTTTTTTTCCCAGCAAAGGGGAAGTTAAAGTATGGAATGCCAGCAAATTGGCAGAGGAACCGGAATTGACCAGTGCGCAATGCTTCACCCCTATGTATGCGGCAAAATTCCGCTCAAATGCCATGGCAAACCGTCCTGCCGTCAAACCAAAATCCAGCATAGCTTCCGCCAGATTTTCCATTTCTCTTTCGTCGTAGACCCTGCCGCCATAAGACACATGCTTCCCATCCCAGCGTTTCCCGTCATGGAAACAGTGGTAATATTCCCGTACTTTCCCCAGTATCTCTCGTCTTGCTTCCGCTTCCGTCATATCCATTCCCCTTTCTCATAAGCCGCCGCTTCTCTGCCCATTTCTTCTGTCAGGTCGCCGCCTCTCTGCCATACCTTCGTCCATGCCACCGTTGCCGAAACCGCCTGCTCCACATTCCAGCGAGGAACCCAGCCTAGTTTTTCCTGTATTTTCTCTCCATTCAGCCGCAAAACTGCCTGTTCTCTGGGAAAATCCGCCTGTTCTGCCTGCCATGTCATGCCGTCCCCCCAATATTTGCAGAAAAGCCCAGCCAATTCCCCATTGGAAATATCCTCCCCTTTGGGTGCCACGTTGTAGCAGTCTGCCAGTTCCGGCGCTTCCCACTGTTTCCACGCCGTCCAGAGATATGCCATCAAAGACTCCAGCACATGCTGATAGGGACGCACCCCTTCAGGATGTCGCAAAACAACGGGCTTTCGTTCTACTGCCGCTCGGATGCAGTCCGGCAAGATGCGATGTGCTGCAAAATCACCGCCGCCAATGACATTCCCTGCCCGCAAACGGGACAATGCTACTTTCCCTTGCAAAAAGCACCGCCCATAACATGCCGCCGCCAGTTCTGCACAGGATTTGCTGTTGGCATAAGGGTCAAAGCCATCCAGTCGATCTTCCTCCCCTGCGGCTTCTTTCGTTTCGGCGTAAACCTTATCTGTCGTCACCACCACCACAGACCGCAGGCTTTCCACTTTTCGCAACGCTTCCAGCAGATATACAGTCCCCATAAGGTTGGTTTCGTAAGTTTTCACAGGCTGGGCATATCCCACGGAAACCAAAGGCTGTGCCGCCAAATGGAAAACCACTTCCGGTTCGGCTTTTTTCACAAAAGCCGCCAGTTTTTTTGGCTGGCGAATATCCTCGTAACAAGACACCAGCCCTTTTCCCCAGTCCAGCAGCCCATACAGGCTTTCCCTTTCCGGTGCCAAGGCGTAACCGTAGACCTTTGCCCCCATATCCAGCAATAATCGGCACAGCCATGCCCCTTTGAAGCCCGTGTGCCCCGTGACCAATACCCGTTTGTCTTTATAAAAATTTCTCATTTCTCCCAAATCCGCCACGGCGCACCTTCTTTCCAGAGCTGTTCCAGTTTTTCTTTATCCCTAAGGGTATCCATACACTGCCAGAAGCCTTTGTGCTGGTATGCCGCCAGTTCTCCTTCCGCTGCCAATGTGGACAAAGGTTCCTGTTCCAGTATGGTTTCGTCCCCTTTCAAATAGGGCAAGACAGAAGGTTCCAGCACCAGAAAACCGCCGTTGATCCAGCCGCTGTCACTGTCCACTTTTTCCCGAAAAGCTCTTACACAGCCTGCTTCAATTTCTGCCGTACCGAACCGCCCTGCCGGCTGCACCACGGTCATAGTGGCTTTTCGCCCCATTTTTTCATGGAATGCCAGCAGTTTGGTGATATCCACATCTGCCACTCCATCGCCATAAGTAAGGAAAAACCGTTCTCCTCCCAAATAGGAAGCTGCCCGTTTCACACGCCCTCCTGTCATGGTATTCAAGCCCGTATCCACCAAAGTCACCTGCCACGGCTCCGTTTGGCGGTGATGGATAATCATTTCCGTTCCCTTGCGAAAATCGAAAGTCACATCGCTGTGATGGAGGGCATAATGGGAAAAATACTCCTTGATGCAGTACCCCTTATAGCCACAGCAAATGACAAAGTCCGTCACGCCGTAAGCGCTGAAAATCTTCATGATATGCCACAAAATGGGCTTGCCGCCAATTTCGATCATGGGCTTGGGGCGCAGATGGGATTCCTCCGCAATCCGTGTACCAAAGCCCCCTGCCAGTATGACTGCTTTCATGGAAGCCGCCTCCCCAAAACATTCTGCTTTTCAGTATATGGAAAAAGCAGCCTGCCCTATGCCTGTTTTTGGGCATAAAAAAAGACGGTGTAAAAAAGCAACTTCCCCTTAAGAAAACATTGATTTTCGTTTCCTTAATTTCTTAAGGGGAATTGCAACGGCTGTCTTCATAAGAAAACATATCGAATAAAATCTCAATATCATAAGAAAGCCGAAATCCTTTATCATGATAAGGATTTCGGCTTTCTTTGTTTTCTTATGAAGATGCCCCTAACACCGTCAATTTTTATTTTCTCTTTTTCTGCTTCGCCACATGAAAAACAGCGTCAACAGGCAGGTAGCCCCTTCTGCTGCCGGAAATGCCAGCCAAATGCCCAGCATCCCAAACAATGCAGAAAGAAGGAAAGCAAAAATCAAAATCGCTACAACGCCTCTAGTCATAGCAATGAAAAAGGATGGCATGGGCTGTTCCACAGCACCCAGATACACCGCCGAAACGATATTGATACCCGCAAACAGGAAGCCGATGAAATACAGCCGCAGACCTTCTTCTGCCATGGTCTGCAAAGCCTCGTTGCCTTCGCCGTTGAACACACTGACCAATGGCTCCGTAAATCCCCATGCAATGGCAATCATCACTGCCCCCAGAAGAAGGGCTGAAGATATGGCAAAACCATAGAGTTTCCTTGTGCTGTGGTGATCCCGTTTGCCGTAATATTGGCTGACCAAAGGCTGTGTCCCTTGGGAAAGCCCTGTATACACCGCCGTTCCCACCAACGCGATATTGGCAATGACACCGTAAGCCGCTACGCCTGTATTGCCAGTAATAGACAAAATCAGCAGATTAAACACCGTCAACACCACACCTGTGGCAAATTCATTGATAAAAGCAGAAATCCCCAATTTACAGAACAGCAGTCCGCTTTTTGCCACTTCTTTCACCCGGCAGAAGGCAAAGCCATTTTTCTTTTTCCACACATGGATAGACATGACACACATGCTCACCGCCGGAGAAATGCCCGTTGCCAATGCCGCACCAAACAGCCCCATATCCAAAGGAAAAATGAACACATAGTCCAGCACCACATTGGTCAGACTGCCGCAGATCATGCCGATCATAGCCAGCCTTGGGGCACCGTCGTTTCGCACAAAAGCCAGCATCATATCATTGGAAATGAAGAACACCCCAAACAGGAGCATCATCCGCAGGTAATCCGCTGTCATGGGCAGGATTTCTCCTTCTGCACCCAAAAGGGACGCAAAAGGCGTTACCAGAAAAATGCCCATCAAAAGATAAATGGCGGCGAAAAACCAGCCTGTCAGCATGGTTTTGGTAAATATTTCGTGCGCCTGTTTTTTCTGCCCCTGTGACTGGGCAATGGTGTACCGCACAGCGCCGCCCATGGCCACCATCAGCCCTGTGGCATTGACCAAAGAATATCCCGGAATGGCAATGTTCAGCGCCGCCAGACCATCTGCCCCCAGTCTTGCTGCCACAAAATAGGTGTCTGCCAGAATATAAAAGGAAAGCCCCATCATCCCCAGTATATTGCTGGATACATATTTCAGATATTGTTTTCCCAACATGGTCTTTTTCCTCCTAAACGTAAAAAATACCCCTACCCATTCCTGCTGCGACCTACCGGAATGGATACGGGTATTCTTGTTTTTCCACCCGGTGGCGGAAAAACCCCTCACATGACACGATTGTACCTATATCCCTTATATTTGTCAATACAAAAGAAAAAGCAGACAGACATTTTCATGTCTGCCTGCTTACATTCCTCAAATGATTTTATTTCCTGCCATCAGCCAAAGGCACGATACAGGAATGTAACGATCTGCCCACGAGTGCAGGTATCGTCAGGAGAAAATGTGGTGGCACTGGTGCCGCTGGTAACCCCCTGTTCCACTGCCCAGTCCACAGCGCTGGAGGAAACATCCGTAAATCCTGCATCAGGCGCATCGGGCTGTCCCACGTGATTCCACATAAATTCCACTGCCATCAATCTTGTGCAGGGGTCATTGGGAGAGAACGTATCCCCTGTCGCAGTCAAACTTTCCTTCGCCCATACGGTTGCTTTCGCATAGTAAGCATTGGGGTCTACATCGGAAAAAGTCAATGTGCTGTCCACCGGTTCCCAAGAGCCTGCCGCACGCCACATAAAAGAAATGATCTGGGCTCTGGTACAAGTGTCATTGGGAGAAAATGTGGTAGCACTGGTGCCACTGGTGATACCGTTTTCCACTGCCCATGCAACTGCGTCCGCATAGTAAGCATCAGCAGGAACGTCAGTGAATGCTGGCGCCGGTTCAGGCACCACAGTAGGTTCTGTGGTTTCGCCGCTTTCCACAGAAACGACGGAATAACCCATGCCAGTGAGTTTATCTGCGTAATTTTGTGTGATGAAAACAAATTCATCTACGGTATTTCCCTGACTGTCATAAACCGTATAGGTATATTTGCCGTCTGCCCGCAAAGGCTCATTGAGCAAAGGCTGGTCATAACCCGGGTCACCGGAGCCAGCAGGGAAGTCCAGCATCGCCATGCCTACGGAATACGTGCCACCTTCCGGCAAAGAGATGGACAATGTGGCATCATCAGCCATGAGATACGCCGTTTCATCAATGGGAACTGCGGGATTGCCGGGCATTTCCGGCATCTCACCTGTAATATGCACAAAATCCAATGGTTCCTGAGACAGCTGGATATACTCTGCCGCCAGAGCGGAAACGGACATGGTCAAAACCATTGCCCCGGCAGTGATGACAGAAACAGCTTTTTGCAGCATTTTCATAAAAACCCCTCCTTCTGCTCGTCACAGATGTGATAGTGAAGCATCTGACAGCCATGCTCTGACCGACAAATGCCGAATCCATTCCCATACAAAACAAAGACCATAGACTTTTCCAATCAAAAAACGCCCCTGTCAAAATTCCCCTGGAAACGGATTCCTTTTTTCAACTGTATCATACTTTCTTTGGGTTCTACAAAGACTTTTTTACTGCACTGCATAACATTGTGAAAATTCACGGCAGTTGTAATACAACAACAAAAAAAGACGACATGCTTTCATGCCGTCTTTTCTCTGCGGATAACAGGACTTGAACCTGCACGGTTGCCCGCTGGAACCTAAATCCAGTGCGTCTGCCAATTCCGCCATATCCGCATAACGATATTATTGTACCGATTCTGTTTGGGTCTGTCAAGAACGAAAAAAGAGCAAAAGCAGTGCTTTTGCTCTTTTCAGTGAACCAGGAGGGATTCGAACCCCCGACCCACGGCTTAGAAGGCCGTTGCTCTATCCAGCTGAGCTACTGATTCATACCGAAGCGGGTGATGAGAATCGAACTCACGTGTTCAGCTTGGAAGGCTGACATTCTACCATTGAACTACACCCGCATACTGAACCAGGAGGGATTCGAACCCCCGACCCACGGCTTAGAAGGCCGTTGCTCTATCCAGCTGAGCTACTGATTCATTCGTAATTCGGCAAGAGATATTATGCCATAAAAAATAAGCGTCGTCAAGGCTTTTTTCTGAAAAATCAGGAAAAAACTGTTTTTTACACAATACAGCCCCGAAACCATCCTTCGGGGCTGCAAAAATCATCCTTTACATCTGCAAAAAGGCATATCTCTGTGATATTCCATAATGGCGCCTTCCATTCTGCCGTTTTCCTCAATGGTGAGGATGCCAAATGTGGGAGGCGTGCCGCCGCGGGGCATGGAAATACTGCCGGGATTGAACAGCATCACCCGTCCTCTGTCATCGTAAACAGGACGATGGGTATGTCCAAAGAGCACCACATCTGCCCCCTGTTCCTCTGCCCAGTAGGAAATGCTGTCATAATTCCAGTATACCCGCTGTTTATGCCCATGGACAAGGAGCAGTTTTTTTCCGCCTGCGAATACCATCTTCTTATCGGGCGTATCCCAGGAATAATCGTTGTTGCCCAGCACATAATGGAACGGGAGAGATGGAAATTCCTTTTTCAGCTCCATGGCGTCTGTATCATGGTCCCCCAGATGCAGCACCATATCCATCTGCCCGCCAATGCGCCGCAGCACCTCTCTGGCATTGTCCAGATAATTATGGGTATCGCTGAAAACCAGTATCTTCATGGTTTACAGCTCCTTTTTCAGCAGTTCTTTCATCTTCCGCAGGGCTTTGCCTCTGTGGCTGATGGCGTTCTTTTCCTCAGAAGAAAGTTCTGCCATATATTTTTTCAGTTCAGGCACATAGAAAATAGGGTCATAGCCGAAGCCGTTTTCTCCGGTGGGTTCCCAGCCAATGATGCCTTCTACGGTGTCCAGACTTACCAGACGTCTGCCGTCAGGGAAAGCCGCTACGATGCAGCTAACAAAACGGGCAGTTCTGTCTTTTTCTTCCACATCTTTCAGTTTTTCCAGAATGACTTTGAATTTTTCGGGATAAGGGGTATCTTCTCCCAGGAAACGTGCGGAATAAATGCCGGGAGCTTTATCCAGATAGTCGATTTCCAGACCGGAATCGTCTGCCAGTGTGATTTTGCCGGAGATTTCCATAACCTGTACAGCCTTTTTCATGGAATTTTCTTCAAAAGTCTTGCCGTCTTCCACCACATCGATGGTAATGCCAGCTTCTTCCATAGACACTACGTTTACGTTCATATCCGCAAGGATTTCGTTGATTTCCCGAATTTTCCCCTTGTTTTTTGTTGCAAAAATAATGGTTTCCATCTCTTTCCTCCTTTATTTACAGTTCCAGACCATCCAGCGCCTTTTTCTGTAATGCCTGCAATTCGCGATTGCCTTTTTCACCCAGTGCCAGCAGCTGGTGCAGCTGTTCCTGAGAAAATGTGCCATGCTCGCCTGTGCCCTGCAATTCTACAAAACCGCCTGCGTCGTTCACAACGATATTCATATCCACTTCTGCTGCGGAGTCTTCCACGTAACACAAATCCAGCATAGGTTCGCCGTCTACAATACCTACGCTGATGGCGGAAATATAGTGGCGCAGAGGTGTTTTTTCCAGAACGCCTTCTTCCACCAATCTCTGACACGCCATAGCAAGGGCAACGAAACCGCCTGTGATGGAAGCGGTACGAGTGCCGCCGTCTGCCTGAATGACATCACAGTCTACAGTGATGCTTCTTTCGCCCAGCGCTTCCAAATCCACTGCCGCACGGAGCGCGCGACCAATGAGTCGCTGGATTTCTGTTGCACGGGGATTCAGTTTCAGTTTGTTGATGTCACGTTTGTTCCGGCTGGCTGTTGCACGGGGCAGCATAGCATATTCTGCTGTTACCCAGCCGCTGCCGCTTTCCCGCAGGAAAGGGGGTACGTTTTCTTCTACCGTTGCGTTACAAATGACTTTTGTATCGCCAAATTCTATCAAAACAGAGCCTTCCGCATACTTTGTAAAATTCTTTGTGATACGGATGGGGCGCAGTTGGTTGTTTTCTCTGCCGTCATATCTGCTCACGTTAGTTCCTCCTTTATTTTCCAAAAAAATCTCTGTTTAGGGGCATCTTCATAAGAAAACAAGGAAAGCTGAGATTCTTTTCGAGGATTTCAGCTTTCTTATTTTTACGAAGAATGGATTTGATATGTTTTCTTCTGAAGACAGCCGTCGTAATTCCCCTTAAGAAATCAAGAAAGCGAAAATCAAGGTTTTCTTAAGGGGAATTTGCTTTCATTATAGCCTGATTTTTTCCTTTTGAACAGCCCCACAGAAAAAAACAGGAAGATGCTCCATCTTCCTGTTTTCCAATATTATCTCAATTTGTAATTGCTCATGGCATAAATGATACCATCGCCAATGGCTTTTGCTGCCGCATCCTGATAAGTTGCCTGAGAAATTTTCAGGGCATCACCGGGATTGGACAGGAAGCATGTTTCGATGAGGATAGCAGGTACTGTTGTGGAATTGAGAATCAACAGGTCGGGACGGGATTTTACGCCACGGTTTGTTGTGCTCAATGCGGAAGGCAGTCTGCTCTGTACCGCCTGTGCTGCCTGCAAACTGGTCAATGTGCCGTTGCCGTCATTGCTGTGAGCGGCGTACAGTGTTTCTGTACCGCTGGCAGAAGCTGTGCCTGCGTTCATATGGATGGAAACCATCAGGTCCGCAATCTGGTTGGCTGTTTTTGCACGGTCTGCGTTGGCAGGTCTGCTGTCATCATCTCTGGTGAGATATACCTTGATGTTGGAATTGCTTTCCACATAAGATTTTACTTTCAGTACCATGGTCAGGTTCATGGTCTTTTCTGTGAGTCCATTGCCGCTGGTACCGGGGTCATTGCCGCCGTGACCGGCATCCAGCAGAAGGACTTTGTCGTATACCTGCTGAGGGTTCTTTGCTGTGATTTCATAAGCGCTGCCGGTATCTTTGATGATATAAGCGCTGATGATGTTCTGATTGAAACGGATGACCGTATTGCCGCCGGTGGTGGAGATGGTAAAGGACTTAATCTGGTCTGTATTCACGTTCAAAGTACCGTAACCATATACGTCAGAATAATCTCCGGGCAGTGTCAGCTCGTAATATCCATCCAGATATGCATCGTTATGTTTGATGCTGCCGGTATTGATAGTTTCCACTTTTTTCAGTGTCAGTGTATCGGTGCTGTCATCATAAGAAAGGTTTTCCAATGTGGATTTCTGGATGGTGACAGTCAGTTTTCCATTTTCTTCTTTCCATGTCATCTGGGTCAGGTCGTTTGCTTCCACCACCACGCGGAATGTGGTGCCGTTCATCCAGCCTGTTCTGACTTCGCTGACATATTCCAAACCGTCTGTATTGATGATTTCATCAATATCATCCGCCTTTACGCCGGGCATATCAATGACCGTACGGTAAGGGTCCTGCATGGTGGTCACCGTTGCACCTGTTGCGCCGCTGGCGTTGATGGTGACGGTTTCCGTATTGCCGCTGTGGCTGCTGGTGATGCGCTTGATCTCTACCTGTTCAAATGCCAGTGTCACCTGATTTTTCGCCGCGTTTGGCGTTACTTTGTATTCCATTTTGCCTGTCAGGTCAAATACCACACGGGTATAAGTTTCCCCATTGTCCGCCGTATGCTGTGCCGTACGGATGGCAGTGACAAAAGGACTGTTGGTGGCAGTGATATTGGCAGAAAGCCCATTTGTTGCGCCGTAGAAATCCAGTACCACTTTATTGTCGCTGACATAAACTTCTTCACATCTGTTGAATGTGCCTGTGGTTGTGATGACAAAATTCTGTGTTGCTGTTTTGGATGTGGGCACAGTCACACTGGATACTTTCCCTGTGGTAGCTGTGCTGGTTCCTGTATTGGTACCGGTGCTGCCGCCAGTATTGCTTCCGGTGCTGCCGCCGGTGTTGGTTCCGGTATTGGAGCCTGTGCTGCCGTCGGTACTTCCTCCGGTGCTGGGCGCTTCGCCAATGTATACGGTTCTGTTGGGGTCATCCCATGTGACATCAATATCCAAGGCCGTTGCCAATGCACGAACAGGCAGCATGGTTCTGTCGTTGATAATCATGGGTGCCACGTCCATGGTAAAGGCTTCCCCGTTTTTATAGCCTGTCTTGCTGTCAATCTGGAATACCACTGTATGGGTGTCGCTGACAGCATAGACCTGTCTTGCCGCTTCGTTCCATGTGACGGTACAACCAAGCTCCTCACAGATGCCACGCATAGGCAACATGGTTCTGCCGTCAATGCTTACCGCCGGCATATTGGGGTCTGTATAGCTTTCTCCATCGATGACAATGGCAATCTCTTTGGCGTTATACGCATGATGTGCGCCATTATAAAACAAGTCCATCTGGACATTGGCGGCAAATGCCGTCGTCGTGTATAACAGTCCTGCTGCCAATGTGGTCAGCAGCAGACGTTTTCCTTTGTACCACATATTTTCCGCTCCTTTGTTCTTCCTTCTTTTTATCACACAAAACAGTATATCAAATTTTGTCGGAATGAAAAGGAAAAAGTTCCATTTGCAATGGAATTTTAATAAATTCCCATGAAACTGCCATGAAAAGCTCATTTTTTGTCATTTTTGCCCATGAAAAAAAGAAGCTGAAAATCCGGCTGCCCGAACTTTCCAGCTTCTTTTGAAATTTCTTATTCCCCTTCGGCGTATTTCCAGAAGGCTTTTAGTTTGTTCATGACTTTTCCATGGACACTGTCGGGAGGATATTCCCCATTTTCGTCTTTTTCTCCGGCAGGTGTGCTCATCAAAAGGGTAATGCCTTCGTCAATGGTGGAGATGGGATAGATATGGAACACCCCTTCTTTTACGGCTTCCACCACTTCATCTTTCAGCACCAAATCACGGATATTGGAAACAGGAATGATAACCCCCTGTTTGCCTGTCAGACCACGTTTTTTGCACAGGTCAAAGAACCCTTCGATTTTGTATGTCACGCCGCCAATGGCCTGAATTTCCCCTTTCTGGTTGACAGAGCCTGTCACCGCCAAGTCCTGACGGATGGGCAGTTCTGCCAGAGAAGACAGGATACAGTACAGCTCTGTACTGGAAGCGCTGTCCCCGTCGATGCCGTTATAATTCTGCTCGAAGCAGACACGGCAGGACAGAGAAAGGGGGAATTTCTGGGCATAAGTCTGTCCCAGATAGCCGGTGATGATCTGTACCCCTTTGTCGTGGGTCTGACCACTCATGCGGGCTTCTTTTTCGATGTTGACAATACCAGATTTGCCCACATAAGTGGTGGCTGTGATACGGCTGGGATTGCCAAAGGCATAAGAGCCCATATCCAGCACTGCCAGACCGTTGATCTGCCCCACTTCCGCGCCATCCACGTCAATCATGATAACGTTTTCTTCCAGCATTTCATCCAGTTTTTCTTCATAAAGCCGCAAACGGTCTTCTTTTTCCACAATGGTTTTCTGCACATGTTTTGCCGTTACCATTTCCGCACCGTCCAGCTTTGCCCATACTGCCGCTTCCCCCAGAATTTCTGCCAGATGGTTGAAACGGGTGGACAGCTTGTTCTGCCGTTCCGCAGAACGGGAGGAATATTCCACCACAGCACAGACAGCACTCACATCAAAGTCCATGGTTTTTTCCCGCATGGTAAAGCCTTTGATGAACTGGGCAATCTTCAGCATATTTTCCTGAGAACGAGGCATTTCATAGTCGAAATCCGCTCTGATTTTAAAGAACTTGTCGAACTCCTCATCATAAGTGCTCAGCAGTTCGTAATAATAACTGCTGCCGATCATGATGATTTTGATATTGGCAGGGATGGGTTCCGGTTTCAACGTAGGTGCCACCACTGTGCCCAGCTGTTCCCGAATGGCATCCATGTTGATTTCTTTTGTCTTGATGACACGGCGCAAAGCTTCCCACGCCTGCGGAGCGGAGAGGATATCCTGTGCCTGCACAATGAGATAACCGCCATTTGCCTTATGGAACAAACCGCTTTTGATTTTCATAAAGTCTGTGGTCAGGTTCCCAAATTCGCTGTCGTATTCCACTTCCCCCACCAGATTATAGTAAGTGGGATTGAATGTAGTCACCACAGGTGCGCCTTTTGTTTCGCTGTTATCCACAATCAGATTTACTTTATATTTCAGTGTCACATCTTCCGGCTGTTTTTTGGAAAGCATAGGCAGAAGGGATGCCAGACCTTCTTCCCCGTCGTCCTCATCCTCAAAGAACTGGCTGATATTTTCCAGTACATCTTCTTTCACGGCATTGATATATGCCACTGCTTTTTCGTTCTGTTCATATTTTTCCTGAACAGCGCTCACATGGTGACCAATGGCAAACATGCCAACTTTATAGTCCAGCTGATCTACGCACCGTTTGGATTCCTTATCCAATTCCCGAATGTCCCGCATAATGGCAGAAGCTTTTTCCTGTACAATCTGGGAATTTTTCTCAATGACATCCTTCACGTCTTCCGCAAGGTCGTCATATTCTTCCTCGCCAACAGGTTTCCCATCTACCACAGGCATAAAGTAAATGCCGGAATTGGTGGTTTTCACCTGGAAATCATTTTCCGCCGCTTCTTTGCTCATCTGATCCATGAGAGCATCCCGTTTTTCATCAAAACCGCGAAGCAGTTCTGTTTTCTGCTTTTCATAGTCCTCTGTGCGGAATACTTTCTGCAATTCCGTCTGGAACAGCTGTACCAGTTCATTCATATCATCCCGGAATTTTCTGCCTTCCCCAGCGGGAAAGGACAGCGCCAGAGGGCTTCTGGGGTTCTGGAAGTTGTATACATAGCACCAGTCCAGAGGCACTTCCTCCGTTGCCGCCAAACGTTCTGTGCTGGCTTTGGCATAGGTGGTTTTCCCTGTGCCGGAAGGTCCTGACATATAAATGTTATAGCCTTTGATCTTCACATGAAGCCCAAAATCAAAGGCTTTGACAGCTCTGTCCTGTCCAATGATACCTTCCAGTGGTTCCAGTTCCGCAGTGGAACGGAAAGAGAAATCATCGGCAGAACAGCCGTTTTTTAGCTCTGTATAAGAAAGTTCGCGTTGCATATCCTTTCGCCTCCTTGCAAAAAATGCCGAAGAAAAGGGTTCTTCGGCATCTCAAAAATCAATCTTCCTGCCCTTCATAAAAAGGCGTATATTTCCACATAATGACTGCGTCCTCGTGGGTATCGGGGTAATAATTTTTCCGCAGACCTTCGGCACGATAACCATGCTTATGGTACAGATGCTGGGCAGGGGCGTTGCTGATACGCACCTCCAAGGTAATGCCAATCATTTCTTTTTCCATGGCAACCTGTTCCAGCTGTGCCATAAGGGCATCACCAATGCCCTGTTTCCGGTAATCCTCCAGCACTGCCACATTGGTGATATGACCTTCGGTGATGACGTGCCACATACCTGCGTAGCCAACGATTTTCCCATCTGCCACTGCCACATAATAAATGGCAAGGTTGTTTTCTGTCATTTCCCGTTCAAAGTCTTTCCGTGTCCAAGGGATAGAGAAGGTCGCTTCTTCCACAGCCAACACGCCGTCAATATGCTCCACTGTCATGGGGATAATTTCAAACATGTTCCGCTGCCTCCTTTTTCAGACGTTCTTCTCTTTCCCTCTCTGCCTGGGACTTCCGCAGATAAATCAGTTCCAGTTCGTTGCCGGAAATGGCTTTGCCTTCTTCTGCCATGACTTTGCCGTAAGCTGCCACTGCTGCCGCACGCTGCAAAGCACAGTGAGCAGGAGCAAAGTGGAAGTCCGGATTTTTCGCCAGTTTTTCTTTATGCACGGGAACGCCGTCCCCTAAGAAAATCACATCCCGTTCAAAGGTTTCAGCAATGTCGATGATGATATCAATGCTTTCTGCCATATATTCTGTCAGAGGCACCAGTTTTTCCCCTTCCCATTCATAGAAGCAGGCATACACCTGCTGCCGTCTGGCGTCCATAATGGGGCAGACGATGGCACCTGTCATAAACATATGATATGCCAGAGCATCCAAAGTGGGAACGGCCAGAAGGGGCTTGTTCAGTCCCAGACAAAGGCCTTTTGCCGTTGCAGCGCCGATGCGCAGCCCTGTGAAAGAGCCGGGGCCCACAGCGCAGGCAATATAATCCACATCTTTCGGGTCTGTATTTGTTTTTTCGCAGATTTCTGCCACCATAGGCAGAATAGTCTGGCTATGTGTCAGTTTATCATTCTGGGTAAATTCCCCAATGAGTTTTTCATCTTCGATGAGGGCAGCACTTGCAGTCTGTCCTGATGTATCGATTGCCAGTATTTTCATGGTTCCACCTCCTGCCGCAGAGTGATCCTGCGATAGTCCTCGCCTTTTGCAAAATCCTTTTCCACCGTCAGCCAGATGGCTTCCTTTGGGATCAGGTCGGGGAACAGCTCTGCCCATTCCACAAGGCAGACACCGTCGCCGAAAAAGTATTCTTCGTAGCCAATGTCGTCCATTTCCTCCTCACAGGAAAGACGGTACACATCAAAATGGTAAAAAGGCAGGCATCCGTCATGGTATTCATTGACAATGGTAAAGGTAGGGCTGGTGACGTGATCCGTCACCCCAAGCCCTGCCGCAAAGCCTTTGGTAAACACGGTTTTTCCGGTACCCAGATCCCCTGTCAGGCAAAAGATCTGTCCCCTTTGGGCGTTTTTACCCATTTCTTTTCCCAGAGCCGCCGTTTCCGCCGGGCTGTGGGTTTCCCAGATTTTTTCCATAATAGCCCCCCAGTTTCTCTTTAGTACATGAAGATGGCTGTAATGCCTGTGTCGATTTCTTTGGATTCCTTGCCATCATAGTAGTACAGATCGCCTTTATTGGCTGTATAGTCGTAGTTCTTCAAATAAGCCAGTTTGCCGTTGTATTTGTACTGCATGCTGTAAACGCCAGTGTCGATGAGTGTATCTTCGCCATTTGCCATTACATGCAGGTCGCCATTGCCATTTTCCTGATCGATGTTGTTGATATAGTATACCGCATCGCCATCCGCAGCAAAGTGTACGCCGCCAACGCTTTCCACTTCTGTAGGGTCGCCGCCGTTCCAGATACCCATGGTACCCAGACCGTTTTCATAATCCTTGAAGTAACCCACATCATGAGTGGTGCCAAGGAAGTCTGCCACTTCCACATTTTCCATAGTGAAAGAAGGTTCTGCGCCCAGTTTGCCAACATTCAGTGTTGTTGCGCCAGTCATGGTGTCTGTTTCATAATAGCCTACCATGGTGCCGTCGTCAGAGAGGAATACATTGGCAGGAGAAATGTTTTTACCTTCCAGCTGCCAGCTGCCGCCGGTAGCATTCACTACCAGAATCTTCGGTTCTGTATACATCAGGCTCATATAATAGCCCTGTTCTGCGTCTTCCAGACTTCCCAGCTGGGAAATAGGCATTTTTTCCATATCGCCTGCTGCGTAGCATACAGCATAAGGTCTGTCATTGTCCAAGGATACGGCAGAGATGGTGTCAGAAGCCACTTCTGTCAGTTTGCCGTTGCTGTAGATATATACTTTCTGGAGTACAGGTTCAATGCCTTCGCCGCTTTCCATCGCTGTACGGATGGCATCTCTCTGCAGTTTTTCCTGATAAGCGTCGCCGTCTGCTTCTGTCAGCAGCGCGTCACTTTCTTCCAGATCGTCTTCAATGATAGATTCATATGTTACCAGACCTTCACTGGGACCCATGAGCAGTACATCTTTGCCATTGGGCATTACTTCCAGATAAGTCACTTCATCCATGATTTTCACAGGTTCTGCGCCAAAAGCATACACGAATGCGGCATAGCCTTCGCCTTCTGCCCCTGCGAAATAGATTTCGTCTGTATCGCTGGTCATCATGGCTGTTGCTGCGTTTTCATGGAGGCATACAGCTTCTTCCCCTTCCGCTGTGCCTTTTGCGTAAAGGGCTGTGCCGTTGTCACCGCTCTTACGGTACATCACAAAGCTGCCGTCATTGCTGATGGCATAAGAGCCGCTTTCTGCCAGAATATTGGATTCCACCAGTGTGGATGTGCCATTTACGAACTGATACAGATCAGCTGCGCCGTCTGCTGTTGTTTTTACAAAAATAGCAGCTGCGCCGTCTTTTGTGGGCATATAGTCCGCTACGGCTTCGCTCACCAGAGTACCCTCGCTGTCTGCGCCAACGCCTTTGTAATACAGGTCAAATGTGCCGTCTTCCCGCACATTGGTGCTGTAATACAGACCGCTGCCGTCTTCATTGAATGTGGTACCCCATGCGGAATAGTACTGGTTGTACTGACCGCCGGCAGAAATGCCTTCTGCTGCCACATAAGCGTCGTTTTCCAAGTCGTAAATATACAGGTTGTTGTCCTTCGCATAGGCAATGCCTTTGTCTGCGTGGACTTCACCAACAGGACCCACCATTTTCCAGCACAATGCCAGAACGCCGATGAACACCAGCAGTCCGACAACGATGCCAACGATGTTGGTGCCGGATTTTGCAGGAGCCGCTGTCTGCACAGGTGTTTCTTCTGCCACAGGTTCCGCAGCCGGTTCTTCTGCTGGTTCTGTTGTTTCTTCTGTTATCGTTTCTTCTGTCGCTGTTTCTTCCTTTACATCTTCTGTTGTCTGTGTCACTTCTTCCGCTGCCTTTGTTTCCGCGGGCATCTGCTGTGCCTGATCCTCCGTCAGGGAAAGATCCTTCTTTTCTTCGTCCATATTTCAGGAACCTCCTTCAATTAAAAATATCTGTTTTTGACAGCCAACACTGTCCGCCCCAGCCGTTTCGTTCTTCGCATTGCCGGACTATTGACAGACCGACACAAAAAAACAGGCACGTCCGCAACCAGCCGCTTTTTCTGCCGTTGTTTTCCCTGCCGTTTCTGTTTCCGTTTTCTGCCAAAAAACAGTCTTTTTCCAACAGAAAATCCTCTGCGCAGCATTTTCCAGAAAAAAAGACCGTCTTTGCCATATTTTTCTATCATTTTGAAATTCAGATTCATCATGATTCCCCTTCCCGAAACCGGTACTTTATTATACCACAGTTATTCCAACGTTACAAGAAAAGGGGATTTTTCAAAGGAAATTCTCATTGTAGGATTACAATACATGTGTTACAACTGAATATTTAAAAAGCGAGGATAGGCTCACTTTGTGTTATATTTGAATCACCACAAAACAAAAATACATAAAGGAGCATCCTCGCATGGCAAGTATAACACAAGATATGAGATACCGTCTATCACTTATTAAATACGCTGAAC
>NZ_JADCKK010000026.1:0-34769 GCF_014982935.1 Anaerotignum lactatifermentans
AATATTTAGGCTTGAACACCCTTATTTTACAACAAGGACGATGCTTTTTGCTTAAGCTTTAATCTCACCCGCAGAGCGGGCGGTTGTTAAAGGCTGCTTTGCAGCCTTCAGCACTAAAGTAATAATAAAAAAGCATCAGGATACCCTGATGCTTTTTTTCATGCAATTCCAACGCTTTATTCCCAAACCATTTCTGGATGTTCCGCATCCAAAAATCCTACCAATGTTTCACAGCCAAATACATCTTTCAATTTCTGTTCCAGTTCATCCCGTGCTGCCAAAACTTCCGCTTTATTAAAGTCTGTAAAACCGTCAATGGGGAAAAATACATAGGATGTTTCCGGTTCAATTTCCCCGTGTTGGCTCTGGCGCCATGTCCAGCGACGGGTACGAATCTGGCTGCCTGCGGCGTATACCACTTCCCCGTCCTCCAGAATTTCTTCTTCTGTACCGCCAAAAGGCAGGAAGGTATCTCCCGCATGGGACATCCGCACACTGATGCCCTCTGTTACATCTTTCAGGTCATGGGCACCCATGGGCAGTGTATATTTCAGAGAAACAGCGTTACCCAAATCCACCACAGGATTGATATGCGGCATACCTTTCCCTTTGGCAATGCGCGTAAACAATGCCTCAATGGAACACATGTATTTATTAGGGTTGATGCCAAGAGCGCGGAAGGCTTCCCGATAAGGCAGAATCGCCCCTTCTTCTTTTACTTTTTTGCCTTCAAAACGCTGTGCCGCTGTTTGGATGCCTTCTTCCAGCCAATCATAAATCTGGGGATAATCTTTTGTATTGTCAATTCCTTTCGCAACCACTACGCCAAAACAAGCGTTGGGCAGTTTTTCAAAAATTTCCTGTTCAACTTTAAAATGCATATTTCATTCCTCCTTTGTATCTTCATGTGACAGGAATGCTAATTTCCGTCACAAATTTTTCCGTATCATTGGTAAGACCATAATCAATCATGGTAATTTCTCTGGAAAATCCATTGACTGTCAGTTTGTGTTCTTCCACGTAATCCATAAGTTTCCCATACTGTTCCGCCGCTTCCATATGACCGCCGTGAAAGCGAATGGAAACGCATAACATTTCCGGCAGCACATCTGTATCCCCACTGAATGTATCTTCTTCATCCAGCATAAGAAACACCCCGTCATACTGCCCAAAATTTCTGTCAATGAGATGCTCTTTGGAAATGCCCACGCCTACTTTTCCCAGAAAAATCAACGCTTCTGCCTGTTGCTGTTCCAGTTTTTTCAAGGGTTCTTCAATATCCAATACTTCCTGAATCTTCAAAGAATCCTTCACCCACACAATACGACAGGCTTTTTTCTGCACCAGTTTCACAACATCAAATACAGACTCTTTTGCATCTGCAATCTGGCGCAGACGATTATCAATTTTTTGCTCAATACATTTCAATCGCTTCTGTTTTTCTATGACTGCTTGCTTTTGCAGCAGCAATTTTTCTTCCATACGTTCCACATCCCGATTTTCCATAAAATCCGAGATTTCCTGCAAAGGCATATCCAAAGCCCGCAGATAACGAATGGTATTGAGCACTTCGAACTGTCTGGTGCTGTAATAGCGATACCCACTTTCCGGGTCAATATATTCCGGCGTCAAAAGTCCAATGGCTTCGTAGTGGCGCAGACTGCTGACGCTGAGATGAAACATCTTCCCTATGGTTCCAATGGAAAACAGCCCTGCCCTATCCATAACGCCACCCTCCTTTTGATATAGGTAATCCTATTATAAACTCTACAATAGATATAGAGTCAAGAATCTTAATACTTTTCTCATTTAAAAGTCATATACTACTTCAAAGCCAATGTATTTTTATCCATACAAAAGGTATTATACCATAATTTTTTCAAATATTGGTATTTTTTCACCAGAAACCACATAGAAAAACTGCTGTCTTTTCCATGGAAAAAGAAACTCCTTCCAGAAAAATATACATTTTTTGGAAAAAATATTTGGAGAACAGTAACATTGACAGAAAAAATAAATCATCCTATACTTTGATTGGAACTGAATATGTATGCAGGGGAGCTTGAAAACAGGCTGAGAGGAAGGTGTTGCCTTCGACCCTTGAACCTGATTTGGATAATGCCAACGTAGGAAAGGAAAGATACTTATGGGAGATACCGAATGAGGTATTTCCCTTTTTTATTTGTAAAAAATTTAAATTCATCATGGAAGTTCGTTTCAGGTCTTTGCCTGAAACCTTCAAGCGGTATATTGGGGGCACCACCTTATACCGCTATAGAAAACAACGCTGTAACGAAAGGAGAAATGAAACATGAACACAGCATTGACCACTGCAAAAATCATTTGCAATGGAGGCGCCGGAATCCATACATATTTGTCACGGAATTTGCTCTTTATGGGCAAACTTTCCGCTGTATGCCGCCGGCACAGCCACCATTCCAAACCAGCAGAAACTTATGATTTTTACGGTCATCCACCAAGATATGTTTTTTAAACAAAACAAGTATCACAAAATCAATCATCTGCTGAAAGGAAGGAACATATTATGAGAAACTACACAACACAAATGGAAGCTGCAAGAAAAGGCATCATCACACCAGAAATGAAGGCTGTTGCCGCAAAGGAATACCGCACCGAAGAAGAAATCAGAGAGCTGGTTGCAAAAGGTCAGGTTGTTATCTGTGCCAATAAACTCCATACATGCATCGACCCCAACGGCGTTGGCTCCATGCTGCGGACAAAAATCAATGTAAATCTGGGCGTATCCAGAGATTGTAAAGACTACGACATTGAAATGCAGAAAGTTATGGCTGCTGTCAACATGGGCGCAGAAGCCATTATGGATTTATCTTCCCATGGCAACACACAGCCCTTCCGCAGAAAGCTCACCAGCGAATGTCCTGCCATGATTGGTACCGTTCCTGTGTATGACAGTGTCATCCATTATCAGAGAGATCTGGCTACCCTGACCGCAAAAGATTTTATTGATGTAATCCGCCTCCACGCAGAAGACGGCGTAGACTTTGTTACACTGCACTGCGGCATTACCCGGAAAACCATTGAGCAAATCAAAAAGCATAAAAGAAAAATGAATATCGTTTCCCGTGGCGGTTCTCTTGTTTTTGCTTGGATGAGCATGACTGGCGAAGAAAACCCCTTCTATGAATACTTCGATGAAATTTTGGAAATCTGTCGGGAATATGATGTTACCATTTCCCTTGGCGATGCCTGCCGCCCCGGCTGTCTGGCAGATGGCAGTGATGTATGTCAGATTGAAGAACTGGTACGTCTGGGTGAATTGACCAAACGGGCTTGGGAAAAAGATGTTCAGGTTATGGTAGAAGGTCCCGGACATATGCCTATGGACCAGATTGCTGCCAATATGAAAATCCAGCAGACCATCTGCATGGGTGCACCTTTCTATGTACTTGGTCCCATCGTCACAGACATCGCGCCCGGTTATGACCATATTACTGCTGCCATCGGCGGTGCCATCGCAGCCGCTTCCGGCGCAGCATTCCTGTGCTATGTAACCCCCGCGGAACATCTTGCACTGCCAAACGTAGACGACGTAAAACAGGGCATCATCGCTTCCCGCATCGCTGCCCATGCCGCAGATATTGCGAAAAAGGTTCCCCATGCAAGAGATTTGGATGATGCCATGGGTGACGCAAGAAGAACTTTCGACTGGGAAAAACAGTGGGAATGCTCCATTGATCCAGAAACAGCGAAACAAATCCGCAATGACCGTGCACCGGAACACGAAGATTCCTGTTCTATGTGCGGGAAATTCTGTGCTGTCAGAAGCATGAATAAAGCACTGAATGGGGAATATATTGATATTCTGTAAAATAGACAAAAACAGCATCGGAAAAGTAACTTCTCCTTAAGAAAACATAACAAATAAAATCTTAATAAAATAAGAAATCCAAAATCCTTTGTCATGATAAGGATTTTGGATTTCTTTGTTTTCTTATGAAGATGCCTCTAAATCCGATGCTGTTTCTTTTTTACACTTCTTTCAGTTCCACCAAACCCTGTTCATACATCCGCTGGAGAGATTTCAAAATCCCCACTTTTGCATGATACCAAGTCAAACCGCCCTGGAAATATACGGAGTAAGGCGCGCGCAGAGGGCCATCGGCACTTAATTCAATGGAAGAACCCTGTACGAAAGCACCTGCTGCCATGATAACATCGCAGTTATAACCAGGCATTGCGTAAGGTTCAGGGCGTACATAGCTGTCTACAGGTGCAGCTGCCTGAATGCCTTCACAGAAAGCAATGAGTCTTTCCGGTGTACCCAGTTCCACTGCCTGGATGATGTCGTGACGGCTTTCTGTGCTATTAGGGATTACTTTAAAGCCCAGTTTTTCATAGATATTTGCTGCAAAGATAGCACCTTTCAGGGCACCAGCCGCAACGGTAGGCGCCAAGAAAAATCCCTGATAGAAGGAACGCATAACATCCAAGCTTGCGCCTACTTCCTGACCCAGACCAGGAGCAGTCAGACGATAAGCACAACGGTCGATACATGCTTTTTTACCGCAAATATATCCGCCAATGGGAGCCAGACCGCCGCCGGCATTTTTAATCAAAGAGCCAACAACCATATCTGCGCCTACATCGGAAGGTTCTCTTGTTTCAACAAATTCGCCGTAGCAGTTGTCTACCATACAGATTACATCAGGTTTTACGCTTTTTACAAAAGCGATCAGTTCGCCGATTCGTTCCACAGAAAGTGTAGGACGCATTTTATAGCCTTTGGAACGCTGGATGGTCACCAGTTTTGTTTTTTCGTTGATAGCTTTGCGGATATTTTCGTAGTCAAAAGAGCCATCTTCCAGCAGATCTACTTCTCTGTAGGAAACGCCAAATTCTGCCAGAGAACAAGGAGATTCCCGCAGGCCAATAACTTCTTCCAATGTGTCATAAGGTCTGCCTACAGGAGAAAGCAGTTCATCTCCGGGCAACAGGTTTGCAGAAAGGGCAATTGCCAGAGCATGGGTACCGCATGTAATCTGAGGACGAACCAATGCTGCTTCTGTATGGAATGCGGCAGCATACACTTCTTCCAGCACTTCACGGCCCTGATCGTTATAGCCATAACCAGTGGAACCAGCAAAGCATTCTGCACTAACACGATGTTTCTGCATGGCTGCCAGTACCTTTGCCTGATTATATTCTGCTACGACGTCAATGGCTTCAAAGCGTTCTTTCAAATCTTTCAAAACCTTTTCACCAAAGGCTTCTACTTCCGGGGAAATCCCCAGCATACCATAAATCTGTTCCATTTTTATTTACTCCTTTATACTTCTCGTTACATTTATCAATTCCACCCGTCCGCTATGGTCGGGAGATAATATCAAATCTGCTGTGCCTCTTTCTCCTGTCTGAGGCAGTACAACGGGAATCTTCTCCAATTTTTCGCCCTTCAGCAACCGTTTCACTTTGGGTGCATCCAGTAAGATGCCATAAGGCTCCGTACTGTCTTTCCATAAAGAAAACTTACAGCCGTTTTTCCATTCCGTGCAGTAATAAGAGCGGCTGTTTTCCAAAATCTTACCTTTCCCGCAAAGAGGACATTTTCCAAGTCCCTGTACACGGCTTCTTTTTCCTCTGGGACGTTCCGCTTCAAAAACAACATCCTTTTTATGCTGCGCCGCGTCGTCTACCAAAAACCGCACATACCGCCGAATGCTTTCCAGAAAGCGTTCTTCTGTCATTTTTCCTTTTGCAATGGAAGAAAGCCCTTTTTCCCATTTTCCTGTAGTCTGGGGAGAACGCAGTTCTTCCGGTACAACGGCAATGAGTTTCTGTCCTTTTTCCGTGGGAACCAGCGTCTTTCCTTTTCGCATGATATATCCCACAGAAAGGAGCCGTTCAATGATGGCAGCTCTTGTGGCAGGAGTACCCAAACCACTGTCCTTCATCTGTTCTTTCAGTTCTTCATCCTCCACAAAACGTCCAGCGTTTTCCATGGCGGACAACAACGTACTTTCTGTATAGGGTGGTGGCGCTTTGGTTTTCTTATCCAGCACCTTGGTGCGCTTTGCAACAACAGGCTGCTGTTCCGTCAATGGCGGCAGCTGCTGTTCTTCTTCTTTTTCTGTCTTGTTTTTGCGGGTTTCCGGCAGCAATGCTTTTTCCACAGCTTGCCATCCTTCCTGCAAAACGGTCTTACCTTTCGATAAAAAGGTATCCAGCCCCACTTTGGTATAAACCTTTGTGGCTTCATACACATAAGCTGGATAGAAAACCGCCAGAAATCTGGCAGCCACCAGGGAAAACACCTTGTTTTCTTCCGGTGTCAGATGATCTGTCCGCAGACGGGTATCCGTAGGGATGATCGCATGATGGTCTGTGACTTTGCTGTTGTCAATGATACGTTTTGACAATGGCAATTTTTCCTTTGCCAGAACTTCCGCCGCATAGGAAGAAAACACCGGCACATCTTTCAAACGACCTAAGGTCTGTTTGATTTTCCCCACCATATCATCACTGAGATAACGGCTGTCCGTACGAGGATAGGTGATCATTTTTCGCTTTTCATATAAGGACTGGGCAATATCCAGTGTCTTTTTTGCGGAAAATCCGAATTTCCGGTTGCATTCCCGCTGCAGCTCTGTCAAGTCATACAGCAGCGGCGGCAATTGGCGTTTTTCCTCTTTGACGATTTGAGAAGCAATTCCGCGTTGTCCCTTCACTCTTGCCGCAATCTGTTCTGCTTTTTCCCGCAGATCCAGACGGGTATTTTCTTTTTCGTCGATCCAAAAACCGGTATACTGTTCAAAATCCGCCTGCACCTCAAAATAATCCTGCGGCACAAAGGCATCAATTTCTTTTTGTTTTTCTACAATCAGCGCCAGTGTTGGCGTCTGCACCCTTCCGATACTGAGCAATGCTCCATACCGAATGGTGTAAGCGCGGGAAGCATTCATTCCCACCAGCCAGTCCGCTTCTGCGCGGCATCTGGCAGAATGATACAGCAGATCATAATGACTGCCGTCCTGCAAATGAGCAAATCCCTCCCGGATGGCGGTCTCCGTCATACTGGAAATCCATAGTCTCCGAAAAGGTTTCCGGCATTGGGTGATTTCATATATATACCGAAATATCAACTCTCCTTCCCGCCCACTATCCGTGGCGCAGATAATTTCGTCAATTTCCCGGCTGTGCATGAGTTTATGCAGCACCTTCAATTGACTGCGTGTTTTTTTGATGGCTTCTAGTTTCATAGAATCAGGAAGAATGGGAAGTGTTTCAAAATTCCATTTTTTATACTTCACGTCGTAAGCTTCCGGCTCCGCTAAGGTTACCAGATGCCCAATTGCCCAGGAAACCACATAGTTTTCCCCAGTAAGATATCCTTCATTTTTTCCAGACACCCCAAGGGTTTTGGCAATATCCCTTGCCACAGAAGGTTTTTCGGCAATGACCAGTGTTTTTCCCATGTTCTTCCTCCTTTCTGCCACATTATTTCAGTATAGCATTCTGTATACGAAAAATCAAACAAAATCCACGGTTTTCCCCTTTTTTCAGTACTTGCGCCCTTTTCGTTGACAAACAAGGCGCCTTTGCCTTACAATGGAGAAACACTAAGAAAACAAGTATGGAGGATTATTATGAGACCATATCAGATTATATCAGACAGTTCCTGCGATATTCCCGCAGACTTGCTGCCCAAATTAAACATTGGCATTGTGCCTTACTACGCAACTTTTGACACCATCAACTATCATAAAGAACTACTGGATCTGACACCGGAAGAATTCTATGACAAAGTAAAGGAAGCAAAGGTTTTCCCCAAAACCTCCCTGCCTCCCATTCAGGATTATATTGATGTATTTGAACCTTATCTGAAAGAAGGCAAAGACATTGTCTGCATGTGTCTGACCGCGAAATTCAGCGGTTCTTTCCAGAGTGCCAACAACGCAAAGCAGATTCTGCTGGAAACCTATCCTGACAGCCGCATTGAAGTGGTAGACACTATCAGCGTTACCGGTACACAGGGTATGCTGGTATATGAAGCCTGCCGCATGCGTGACGCTGGATATGATCTGGATAATCTGCTGGAAACACTGGAAATTCAGAAACAGACCACAAAAATCAACTTCACCGTTGATTCTCTGGACTTCCTGCAGCATGGCGGACGTGTAGGCAAAGCTGCGGCTTTTGCCGGTGCCATTTTGAACATCAAGCCCATCATCGTTATGAAAGAAGGCGAACTGTTCCCAGAAAGCAAAGTTCGCGGGCACAAAAAAGCTTTGAAAACCATCTTTGATATGACCGTAAAAGAAATCGGTGACCAGAAGGATAAATATACCCTTTGCGTCATTCGTGCCGAAAAAGAACGTCAGGCTGTGGCGGAAGACCTGATTGCACAGCTGAAAGCAGAAGGATTTTATGTTATGGACACCCCATGGCCCGTTGGTATCACCATCGGTACCCATTGTGGTCCAACAGCTGTAGGGATTTGTTATATCAAGCAGTATGAAAAGCTGTAATTTTATTTAAAATCAAAACAAAAACTCCGAACATTCCAGCAAAGGAACTTCGGAGTTTTCTTTTTTGCAAAAAAAATAGGCGGCTTTCTCAAGCCGCCTATTCTAGTTTTTTTCTTATTTATCTCTCAGCTGTGCGCCCAGTTCTTTTGCCAGACCATCCAGAATTGCCTGCATGCTGTCAGCAACGTCAGCGTCAGCCAATGTACGTTCTGCGCTACGGAAAGAAATGGAGTAAGCTACAGATTTGTAACCTTTTTCAATCTGTTCACCCTGATATACGTCAAACAGTTTGACTTCTTCCAGATATTCGCCGCCGTTTTTGCGGATTTCATCTGCAATCTGTTTTACTGTTACGTCTTCTTTCACCAGCATTGCAATATCTCTGGTGATTGCAGGATATTTGGGCAGAGGTTTATAAACATTTACCATGTTGGAAGCTTTGATCAGTTCTTCCATATTCAGCACTGCCAGATATACTTTTGTGCCAATGTTGTAGTTCTTTGCAACAGTGGGATGCAGTTCACCAACATAACCAACATTTACACCATCAATCACTACAGAAGCAGTTCTGCCGGGATGCATCCAAGGCAGTTCTGTTTCTACAGTATATTCTGCTCTGTCGCCGATACCCAGTACGACCATCAGATGTTCTACAACACCTTTGATGTCATAGAAATCCATTTTACCGTACATACCAACTGTCAGTGTAGGGATTTCGTCAGGCAGTTCTGTTACAGGAACAGCTTTGGGTAGATATACTCTTGCTACTTCGAAGATACCAGCGCTTTCATTTCTTCTGTTGTAGTTTGTAGACAGAGAGTTCAGGATACCGTTGATGGAAACAGTACGCATTACGCTGAAGTCTTCACCCAGAGGGTTGGAGATGGTAACTGTCTGACGCAGTTTGCTGTCTGCGGGAATCAGCAGTTTATCGAATACCTTAGGGCTTTCGAAGCTGTATGTCATACCTTCACACAGACCTTCTGCAACCATAGTTTCTTTTACCAGTGTTGTGATGTTCTGTGCATAAGTCTTTTTACCTACGGTAGGTGTACCAGAAGCCAGTGTGGGTTCGATCTTGTCATAGCCATAGAAACGTGCTACTTCTTCTGCCAGGTCAGCCTGTGCTTCCAGGTCAGGGCGGAATGTAGGAACAGTTACTTTATGGTTTACAGGGTCTACTTTCAGTTCGATACGTTCGAAAATCTGCTGCATTTCTTCTTCGGAAATGTCTGTGCCCAGGAATTTGTTGATCCATTCAGGAGAGTAAGACAGTTCCCATGTTTCTCTCTTATTGGGATAGCAGTCTACAACGCCGGGAACAACTTCGCCGCAGCCCAGCATTTCAACCAGCTGTGCAGCTCTGTTAACAGCATCCATAGCCAGGTTGGGATCCAGACCTTTTTCGAATTTGCTGGAAGCGTCTGTACGCAGACCAACTTTCTTTGCTGTGATACGAATGTTAGGACCATCGAAAACAGCGGATTCGAACAGAACAGCTTCTGCGTTTTCACTGATCTTGGAGTTTTCACCACCCATTACACCTGCGATTGCAACTGCTTTTTCAGGGTCGGAGATTACCAGCATGGAAGGATCCAGCTGACGTTCTACGCCGTCCAGTGTTGTGATTTTTTCGCCTTCGTTTGCGTTTCTTACGATAATATGTCTGTCTTTGATGGTGTCAACGTCGAAAGCGTGCATAGGCTGACCCATTTCCAACATAACGTAGTTGGTGATATCTACGATGTTGTTGATAGGACGAACCCCTGCGGCACGCAGTCTTTTACGCATCCAACGAGGAGAAGGAGCGATTTTTACATTTTTGATCGCTCTTGCCACATAACGAGGGCACAGTGTAGGATTTTTGATTTCTACGGAAATCAGATCTGCTGTTTTGCCTTCGCCTTCTTCTTTTACTGTAATTTCAGGAGGGCAATAAGGGATTTTGTATGTTGCAGCCGCTTCTCTGGCAATACCCAGAATGCTGAAGCAGTCAGGACGGTTGGAAGTGATTTCGTATTCTACTACATCATCTTTCAGATCCAGAACATCTGCAACATCTTTGCCCAGTTCTACAGGTTCAGGGAAAATATAAATGCCGTATTCAGGCGCTTCGGGGAAATCGTGTCTGTCGAAGCCCAGTTCTTCAATGGAGCAAAGCATACCTTCGGAAGCAATGCCTCTCAGGTCGCCTGTATGAATTTCTTTGCCGCCTGCGATAACGGAATTATCCAGTGCAACGGGAACATAGTCCCCAACTCTTACATTTGGTGCGCCGGTAACGATTGTCAGATCTTTGCCAGTGCCCACATCGATGGTGCAAACCACCAATTTGTCTGCGTGGGGGTGTTTTTCAATGGCTTTGATATGACCTGTGACAATGTTTTTCAGTTCTCCTGCCATAGAAGTAGCACCTTCTACTTTAGAACCGCTCATTGTCATATCTTCCATAAAATCTTTCAACGGTGCAGTCACCGCTGCATATTCTTTTAACCATGACATAGGTACATCCATGTTACTGATTCTCCTTTCAAATGCAAATACTCAAAAATCTATTAGAACTGTTTCAGGAATTTCATATCGTTTTCGAACAGCAGACGCAGGTCTGTGATGCCGTAACGCTGCATTGCAACACGTTCCAGACCCATACCAAATGCGAAACCGCTGTATTCGTCGGGATCGATGCCGCTCATTTTCAGAACTTTGGGATGTACCATACCGCAGCCCAACAGTTCGATATAGCCTTCGCCTTTACATACACGGCAGCCTTCACCGCCACATGCGAAGCAGGTAACGTCCATTTCTGCACTGGGTTCTGTGAAAGGGAAATGGTGAGGACGGAAACGAACTTTTGTATCTTCCCCGAACAATTCTTTCGCAAATACAACCAGCGCGCCTTTCAGGTCACCCATGGTGATATTCTTATCTACAACCAGACCTTCCAGCTGATGGAATACAGGAGAATGGGTTGCGTCTACTTCGTCAGAACGGTAAACAGCACCGGGGCATACCATACGGATAGGCAGTTTGCCTTTTTCCATAGTACGAACCTGCATAGGAGATGTCTGGGTACGCAGCAGGATGTCGCCGCCGATGTAGAAAGTATCCTGTTCATCTCTTGCGGGATGGTTCTTAGGAATGTTCAGTGCTTCGAAGTTGTAGTAGTCTTTTTCTACTTCAGGACCTTCTGCTACTTCGTAGCCCATGCCCATGAAGATACTGCAAATTTCATCTGTAACGATGCTCATAGGATGTTTATGACCTTCTGCTCTTGCTCTGCCGGGCATCGTAACGTCGATTTTTTCTTTTTCCAGACGATGTGCCATTTCTGCAGCTGCCAGACGTACTTTTGCTTCATCCAGCATTTTTTCCAGATTCTGACGAACATCGTTTGCCATCTGACCGATGATGGGACGTTCTTCTGCACTGAGTTTGCCCATTTCTTTCAAAATGGCTGTCAGTTCACCTTTTTTGCCAAGGTATTTTACTTTCAGATCATCAATGTCTTTCATTTCTTTTGCTTCCTGGAAAGCAGCCATGGCTTTTTCCTGAATGGCTTTTAATTTTTCCTTCATTGTCCTTTTCTCTCCTTTTTTCTATCTGATATTGATTGACGTTTCACTGCAAAAAAAATAGCCTTCAATCCCAATAGGGACGAAGACTTCCGTGGTACCACCCAAATTCCTGCTAACACAGGCACTCTGATGCGTAACGTGCATGAAACGGATTTCCCTACGCTTGCCACAGGCACTTCAGGAAATCGGCTCCGGTGGGAACTTCCGCAAACTCTCCAGACCAAAAACGCTTTCAGCCGATGACGTTTTCTCTCTGCGGCGGCGCATCTGCGTACTTTTCACCTTCATAGCCTTTCGACTATTTACAATGACCACATTATAACATACTGTAACAGAAAGTCAAGGGGGAACGCGGTTAGAAATTTTGATTACCATGCAAAAAAATACACGATTCTTTTATATTTTTATGACTTTATCACAATTTGCTCCAGCCCCCTGGATTTCGCCTTGCTTTTTGTATGCAAAACTGGTATAGTTATTGTCTGCGGTTTTTTTCCGCCCTGCGCTTTAATCGGGAAGTTTTATCATTGCCAAAGCGCTGAAATATAAGTTTTGAGTCGAAAGAAAACATCTTTCAACGGGTTCTGTGGGTTTTCTTCGGCTTTGCAAAGAAAAAAAGAAAGGAAAATCACATGGAACATTTAAGATTTGAAGACATGCAGTTATCCAAAGAAATTTACCAGGCTGTACTGGATATGGGTTTTGAAGAAGCAACTCCCATCCAGTCCCAGGCAATTCCTCTGGTAAAAGCAGGCAAAGACATCATCGGTCAGTCTCAGACAGGTACAGGCAAAACGGCCGCATTCGGCATTCCCTGTCTGGAACGTATCGATCCCGATGACCGCCGTTTGCAGGCATTGATTCTCTGCCCTACCAGAGAACTGGCGATTCAGGTCAGCGAAGAATTCCGGAAACTGCTGAAATACAAAGACAACATCCGCGTTGTGCCCATTTACGGTGGTCAGCCTATTGACCGTCAGATTTTAGCACTGAAAAAAGGTGCGCAGGTTGTCATTGGTACACCCGGCCGTGTTATGGACCACATGCGCCGCCGTACACTGAAAATGGAAACCGTACAGATGATGATTCTGGACGAAGCAGACGAAATGCTGGACATGGGCTTCCGGGAGGACATCGAAACCATTCTGGTGAAAATCCCCGAAGACCATCAGACACTGCTGTTCTCCGCTACCCTTTCTCCTGAAATTCTGGACATTACCAGACGTTTCCAGAGAGACCCTGAATATGTAAAAATCGTTCGCAAAGAACTGACTGTTCCCAACATCGAACAGTATTACTTCGACGTAAAAGAAAAAACAAAACTGGAAGCCCTGACTCGTATCATCGACGTTTACATGCCTAATCTGGCTATGGTATTCTGTAACACCAAAAAACGTGTTGACGATCTGGTGGAACTGCTCCAGGGTCGCGGCTACTTTGCGGAAGGTCTTCATGGTGACCTGAAACAGGCACAGCGTGACAAAGTGATGCAGAAATTCCGTAACGGCACCATCGAAATTCTCGTTGCTACAGACGTAGCGGCAAGAGGTATCGACGTAGACGACATCGATATCGTATTCAACTACGACGTTCCCCAGGATGAAGAATACTATGTACACCGTATCGGCAGAACTGGTCGTGCTGGCAGAAGCGGCAAAGCCTTCACATTCTGCGTAGGCAAAGAAATCTACAAGCTGCGTGATATCATGCGCTACACCAAAACGAAGATCATCCAGCAGAAACTGCCTACCCTCAGCGATGTAGAAGAAATGAAAACAAACATCTTCCTGGAAAAAATCAAAGAAACCATTCAGGAAGGTCATCTGGTGAAATATATCAATCTGGTTGAACGCCTTATGGAAGACGACTATGCAGCTATGGACATTGCCGCTGCCCTGCTGAAACACAATCTGGCAGATGTACGCACCGACGATATAGACATCATGGACGACATCAACTTCAACGGTACAGAAATGTACGGCGGTGAAGGCGAAAAAATGGTACGTCTGTTCATCAGCGCTGGTAAGAAAAACAAAATCCGTGCCAAAGATATTGTTGGTGCCATTGCCAACGAAGCAGGCGTTCCCGGCAAAGCACTGGGTGCCATCGACCTGTTCGATGACTACACCTTTGTGGATGTACCTAAGGAATATGTGAAAGACGTCCTTTACGGCATGAAAAACTGCAAAATCAAAAACAAACGGGTACACATTGAAATTGCCAAGAAAGAAAAAGGAAAAAAGAGATAAAAACACAAAAGCATCTATCCAAAATTAGGGCTTCTTCATAAGAAAATAGAAAAAGCTAAAATCCTTATTCATACAAAGGATTTTAGCTTTCTTATTTTTGCTGAAACTTTATCAGGTATGTTTTCTTCTGAAGATAGCCGCCGCAATTCCACTTAAAAATCAATAAAACAGAAAACAATGTTTTTTAAGTGGAAGTTGCTCTGGATAGATACTTTTTCATTTCAAGGAAATTCATCATTTTTATTTTTTAGCTAAAAAACGCGCCGCGGCATAAGCAATGACCGTCAATACAACTACTATCAGAATATGGAGCATGATACTAATGCCAAAAAACATATTACGATGCTCTGCATCGCTAAGAATGGACGGCATTGCCAAAAGGCTGATTACAACAGAAATGGCTGTAGAAATCAAAGGTGCCATCCAAAGATATTTTCTTTTCCAAAAGAAAAAGAATACCACAGATGCAATGGGAATGATACAAAATACAGAGATATTCCACCAATTCATAAGCATCCCCCTTCTACAAAATCATTTTTTCTTTCTTTTTCCTCTTAATTTCATCATACCTGAAAAGCATATACAAAGCAATCTTTTCGCATCTTGTCTAACGCTTTTCCACAACAAAAAAAGCTGAAATCTTTGCAATATAAAAGATATCAGCTTTCTTCCAAGATTTTATTCTGTTTCCTGCAATTCTTCCCGCAGTCTTTCCACAAACTGTCGTTCCTTTGCGGTCAGTTCTGCCGTTTCCAACAAATCCGGACGTTTTTTCACGGTGCGGATAAGGGACTGTTCTCTGCGCCATTTGGCAATGTTGGCATGATGTCCGCTCAAAAGAATTTCCGGCACTTCTTTCCCGTGGAATACGGGAGGACGGGTATACTGAGGATATTCCAGCAGCCCATCAGAAAAGCTTTCATCGGCAAAAGAATCCTCTTTACCCAACACACCGGGCACCAGACGGGATACGGCATCAATGATGGTGATTGCCGCCAATTCTCCCCCTGTGAGAACGAAATCTCCCAGAGAAATTTCATCTGTGACAATTTCCTCAATGATTCTTTCGTCAATGCCTTCATAATGCCCGCAGAGGAACACCAGATTTTCTTCCTGGGACAATTCTTCCGCAATGCGCTGGGTAAAAGGTCTGCCTTGGGGTGTCATATATACCACCCTTGCACCCTTCGCCTTTTCGGCAATGCTCTGGTAAGCGTCATAAATGGGCTGTGCCTGCATAACCATACCAGCGCCGCCGCCATAGGGATAATCATCCACATGTTTCTGTTTATTTAGTGTATAATCCCGAATGTTGATGGCTTCCACAGAGATATGCCCTTCTTTCTGGGCACGCCCCATGATGCTATGGGAAAGGGTCTGCTGAATCATTTCAGGAAACAGCGTCAGTACAAAAAACTGTTTCATTTATCTCAGTCCTTCCAGCAGTTTTACAGTCATAACGCCGTTTTCCAAATCCACGTTTTTAATGCAGTCTTTGATGGCAGGCAAGAGAAGTTCTTTGCCTTTGCCGTCTTTTTTCACCACATAAACATCATTGGAGCCGGTAGGGAAAATTTCTGTAATCTCGCCCAGTTCTTCCCCTTCTTCTGTTACCACTTTCAGACCATAGAGGTCACGGTTGTAGTATTCATCCTCACCCAAAGGGATTGCCATGGCATCGGGAATAAGAATACGACCATTTTTATACAGTTCTGCCACGTTGATATCTGTGATTTCTTTTACAGTCAGCAGTACAAACTGTTTATGGAATGCCACTTTCTGGATGTGGAAAGTTTCCCGTTTGCCGCGGATTTCCACAATAATTTCTTTCAGGCGTTCAAAGCGGGAAGGGTCTTCCGTAGTGGGAAATACGCGCATGGTTCCCCGGATGCCGTGGGTTCCTGTGATTTTTCCGATTTCAAAATATTGTTCCATGGTTTTTGCACCTCATTTTTTCCGTATAAACAAAATCAGCAGGATGCGCCTGCACCCTGCCGTATACAGCGGTTTCCCTTACTGTACGATTTCTACGATAATCTTTTTATCCTCGTGGATGGCCGCCGCTTTTACCACAGTACGGATTGCTTTTGCAATTCTGCCCTGCTTGCCGATGACCTTACCCATATCTTCAGGGGCAACTTTCAGTTCCAAAATCCAAGCGCGTTCGCCTTCTTTTTCGGAAACCTGCACCTGTTCGGGATGTTCCACCAGATTTTTTGCGATTACTTCCAGTAATTCTTTCATTGCATTGGCCTCCCGTTACGAATTATTCGCCGATAACGCCAGCTTTTTTCAGCAGAGCTTTAGCTGTTTCGGAAGGCTGTGCGCCTGTTGCCAGCCATTTGTTAGCTGCTTCTGCGTCAACTTTCAGAACAACGGGTTCCTTTGTAGGATCGTAGTAACCGATTTCGTCGATGGATTTACCGTTTCTGGATGTTCTGGAATCTGCTACAACGATTCTATAGAAAGGAGCTTTCTTTGCACCCAGTCTTTTCAGTCTGATTCTTACTGCCATTTCATTTCACCTCCTGCAAGTGTTCATAAAAAGTTTATCGGAAAAAAGGAAGCTTGCCCTTTTTGCCTTTTTGCATGTTGTTCATCTGCTTCATCATTTTCTTCATTTCTTCAAACTGTTTCAGCAGACGATTGACTTCGGCGATGCTTCTGCCGGAGCCGTTGGCGATACGTTTTTTCCGTGGTCCATTGAGGATGGAAGGATTCAGCCGTTCCTCTCTTGTCATGGACTGGATGATGGCTTCTGTTTTCGCCATTTCCTTGGACGGGTCAACGCCGTTTAAGGCTTCGTCCAGATTAAATTTATTCATACCCGGAATCATGCCCATCAGATCTTTCAGCGGACCCATTTTCTTGATCTGCTGCATCTGAGAAAGGAAATCCTCCAGTGTGAATTCATTGGAAAGCATTTTTTTCTGCATTTCCTTGGCTTCCTGCTCGTCGATGTTCTGCTGCACCTTATCAATCAGTGTCAGCACATCGCCCATGCCCAAGATTCTGGAAGCCATTCGGTCGGGATAGAAGGGCTCCAAGTCCTCCATCTTTTCCCCCATACCGATATACTTGATGGGCTTGTTGGTTACGCTTCTGACAGAAAGTGCCGCACCGCCTCTGGCATCGCCGTCCAGCTTTGTCATGATGATACCATCAATGCCCAGCTGGCTGTCAAAGCTTTCCGCTACGGTTACCGCATCCTGACCGGTCATGGCATCAACCACCAGAAGGATTTCCTGAGGTTTTACCACTTCCTTGATGTCCTGCAGTTCCTGCATCAGTTCTTCATTGATATGCAGACGACCTGCCGTATCGATGAGGATAACATCGTTGCGGTTTTCCGCTGCGTATTCCAACGCTTTTTTGGAAATTTCCACGGGACTGAGTTTGTCCCCCATTTCAAATACGGGAATGTTGTAGTTTTTCCCAACTACCTGCAGCTGTTTGATCGCCGCCGGACGATATACGTCGCAGGCTACCAGCAGAGGATTTCTGCCCTGCTTTCTCAGCTGTCCCGCCAGCTTCCCGCTGCTGGTGGTTTTACCGGCACCCTGCAGACCTACCATCATGTAAACGGTGGGAGGACGCTTTGCAAAAGTCAGCTGACTTTGTGTGGTGCCCATGAGAGCGATCAGCTCTTCATTTACAATCTTAATCACCTGCTGTCCCGGATTCAGACCTTCCAGCACTTCTGTGCCTACAGCCCGTTCCGTAACAGTCTTGATGAAGTTTTTTACGATTTTAAAGTTTACGTCTGCCTCCAGAAGCGCAATCTTTACTTCCCGCATGGCGGTTTTTACATCTGCTTCTGTCAGCTTGCCTTTGCCCCGCAGCTGCTTGAACACATCCTGCAGCTTATTGGAAAGGTTTTCAAATGCCATAGACCGCCCTCCTCTCAGGATAATATTGCTTCGGCAATCTGTTTCATTTTTTCCAGTTGGTGGATTCTTTTTTCTGAAAGACCGTCGGTTTCCATCTCCTGTAAAATATCCAGCATTTCCCGTACAGATTTTTTCTGTGCTTGGAATCTGGCTACCAGCCCCAGCTTCTGTTCATAATCCATAAGGATTTTTTCCGTCCGCTTCAGCTGATCCCGCACCGCCTGACGGCTGATGGACAATTCCTCTCCGATTTCCGAAAGGGAAAGATCGTCCTGATAGTGCAGATCGAATACCTGTTTTTGTTTCTCTGTCAAAAGCTCGCCGTAAAAATCATAGAGCAGTGTCAGATGTAAGATTTCATCCATGGTCTTTTCCTCCTGTAAAGTAAAATCACTTTACAACCACCTGTGTTATTGTATCCGAAAAGGGGGCGGCTGTCAAGTATTTTTCCTTTACAGAACGTATTTTTTTCAAAACCATCAGACTGCCTGAAAAATCAATGATTTTCCCAATTTTTTTATTCTGGTTCCCCAACCATTTCATCCAAAAAAGCTGCTGCATCCTCCGTTTCGGCTTCTCCTTGGACGATGGCAAAGTCCATGAACATATCTCCGCCGTTTTTGCCTGCCACAGCCTTACAGTTATATTCTTTTTCCTTCTCTGTCAGCATTTCTGTCAACACGGTGGATTCTCCCGGCAAAAGCACTTCCTGCGCCACTTCTTCTTCGTCGCAGAGAATACTTACTTTCAATTCCGTGTACACATCGCTTTCCGGTCGTGTGTTTCTCACATAAAAATGCAGTGCTTCTCCGTTGGTGTTGTCCAGTTCATAAGTTTCAGAAAATCCATTGCTGCCGCCAGCACCGCCGGAATTGAGCATGGTATTGCCCATGGCTTCCTGTGCGGGCACTTCCGCCTGCTCTCCTCCGCCACAGCCTGCCAACGCAAACGTCATAACCAACGCCGCCAGTATTCCATACTTTTTCATAACTTCTCCCCCTTATAAAAGTTCGTATTCTGTTTCCGCTTCTGTCTGACTGTCAAAAATACGGATTTCTTCCGCTTCTTTCACAACTTCTAACAAATCTGTTTTCGGCGGTTCCAGACCAAATACCATGCCCATTTTTTCTCTTTCTTCCTGTGTTTCTTCTGAAAAATCAGATTTCTTTCCTGTTGCTTTTTCCATCCATTCCGGTGCAAATATCACCAGCCGGACAAATTCTCGGAAATTTTCTGCCAGATACCAGCACTTATTTTCTGCTGACACATAATAGATTGGGCTGTTTTCCAACTTGCCTTCCCTGTGTGCAAAAGCGCCGCCCTTTTCATCCGTAGCAAAAACCCAAAAACAAGGCACAGGAAACCAATTAAACTTCGGCTCCAATCCAGCAAAAATCAGCCGTATTCCCCGTTTCCGCTGCAAAAGAGTAAATCCATCCTCCTCACAGGTAGGGATAAAGGATTCTATGATTTTTCCGCCGCAGAGATGCTCTTTGGAAAAAACAGCCTCTTTCTTCTCCATATTATGACATTTGGCTTTCATGTCATTCCTCCTCCAGACACAAAGGATGGTTGATGCTTTCAATGGTCGTCCACTTTTTGGAAATCAGTACGGAGCTATAATGCCCCTGTTTGGAATCGAACCGCCAGAAGCCATCCATACCAGCTCCTGTCAAATGACAGAGCATAGTACTAAGAGCACCGTTATGAGCCACCAAAAGAACATTTTTGCCGCGGTTTTCCTCCACCAATCTGTCAACGCCTACAGCAACCCTGTTGTAGAAATCCGAAAACTTTTCTCCATTGGGCATAGCAAGGTCTTTCCAGTCTGTGACCCACCCCCGCAGTTCTTCCTTGTAATTCTTCTCTATGTATTCTGTGGTCTGATTTTCCCAATCTCCGTAATAAAGTTCTCGAAAAGCGCTGTCATAGTGTACTTTCATATCCTTCCCAGCGGCGATGATTTCCGCTGTATGAGCCGCTCTTCTCAGATCGCTACTGTAAATGGCATCAATGGGAATCTGCCGGAAATACTGCCGCAGCATTTCTGCCTGCTGTATGCCCGTTTCGTTGATATCCGCATCTGTCCAGCCATAAAACATATTTCGCTTATTCATATCCGTTTGTCCATGTCGAACCAGATATAATCTCATGGCAAACACCTCCATTTTCATTATACCGACGGTATAAACTTGCCGCAATAAAAAACAGTCATCCCAAAGAAAAACTCCTTCCCAATTAAACCCTGTAAAAAGAAGAAAGCTGAAATCTCTTGCAATAAAAGATTTCAGCTTTCTTGGTTTTCTTACGCAGAAGCCCCGAACTTTATGAAATGCCCGTTGCTTCTTTCAGACAATCTTATCTTTTTGTGTAAGACAGACAGTCTGTACACTGATCCATAGTAGGGTTTGCTTCATGTGTGCCTACCTGAATGGTTTCCAGTGTGCAGTAATTTTTTGTGTTGTGGTGATGTCTGCAGTTATCTACGGTACATCTGATACATTCATTACATTTTTCCATTGTGTGCGCCTCCTTTTGTTTGGTACGCACTTATTTTGCCCGGTCTTTGAAAAAACATACTGCTATTTTTTTCTTTTTTTGATATACTGAATACAGAGGAAGGAGAGAACCCCTATGGCAGAGAAAACAACAAAATCCACTGCGAAAAAAAGCAGCACAAAACCGAAATCCACAGGCAAACGCCTGTCCGTTACCATAGATCCCGACACCATGGCACAGCTGAATGAATATCTGGCGCAGTTCGGCTACAGCAAAGACGAATTTGTGAAAAAAGCCATTCTGGAAAAAATCAGTCGGGACAAGATCAGCGCCATGATCGACAATATGATTCGATAACAGCAAAAAAGGATACGCAATCGGGAGCATCTTCATAAGAAAACAAAGAAAGCCAAAATCCTTATTATTACAAAGGGTTTTGACTTTCTTATTTTATTAAGATTTTATTTGTGATGTTTTCTTATGAAGACAGCTGCCGCAATTCCCCTTAAGAAATCAGAGAAAAGGAAAATCAATGTTTTCTTAAGGGAATTTGCTTTGTAGCGTATCCTTTTTTATTTTCAAATCATGTATACTCCTTAAACAGCACTGCCATGCGATACAGATAAACCAGCTGCATAATACCGATGACAAAAACACCAAGACCGCCTACAATGACCAAAATCGCCCCAATGATGCCTAAGAACATCAGACAAATGCCCGCTGTCATACCACCAATGCAAATGAGGTTCCATGTCCAAAGTTTTTTCCACTTTTCCGAAAACTCCAGATCAAAATCTTCCAGTACCGCCGCGTTGCCATAAAAGAAAAAGTAATCTACTGCAAGACCGATGGCTGTTGCCACCAGAAGCATAATCAATGCCAAAGCGATACTGTTTTCCACAACGAGCAAAACCACTACTGCCAGCAAAGCGCTGATGATGGAACAAATACCTGCCTTGCCATATTTTTCTTCTACATGACGCAGCTGCAGCAAAATCAGGCAATAGATCACCTTTATGGCAATACCCGACACAGTCCCAATAAAATAAATCCGTGGACTCACCTGTGACAGACTATCCTGCGACAGTAATCCTGTAATAAGACTTGCAATAAGAAGCCAGAACAAAATCCACAGCCATTTTCCCAGCACCTTTGCTTTTTCTCTTTTTTGAACTTCTTTTTCTTCTTTTGCCGACGCTTCTGCAATTCGTATCTGCGGCATCTGATCTTTCTGCTGTCGTTTTGTACAGCTCATAGCTTCCTGACAGGTATCACAGTTTGCATGATACTTGTCCCGACAGCAATCCGCAATGGGACAGTCACCGCCAAACCGCCTGCCCGGTCCTTCTTTGCAGCCTCTGCACGCTTCTGATTGTTTCTCCTGACATAAATCACAATCTTTTCCACAAAATGTTTCTGTCATACATTTCCCCTCCTGTTTCTCTCTTCATAAACTTTCCCCAAAGCTTTGTACATTCATTGTACATGAAAATTATTACAAAATATAACAGGATATTATTTTTCATTATGTCATACAAAACAAGACAGGAAAACTATTGCAGTTATACCAAAACACACCTGAAAGCCCTGTAATTCTTGCTAATTTCAGGTTTATGTTTTTGTCTAACATCTACTTTCTCACAAAAAAACGGATAAACCCTTTTCAGGATTCATCCGTTTTGATTGTTCCTTATGTATAGAAGATGTATTAAAGATTAGAATTTCTTTCTTGTCAGGAAATCAGGAATTTTGATTTCAGATTCGAAGTCGTCCAGATCTGCAAATCTTCTTGCGGGACGCTGTTCTGCTGTTTCTTCTGTGCTTTCTTCCACAACTTCTTCTGTTGTTTCAGGTGCTTTTTCCACAGACTGTGCCACTCTTCTGGGTTCGGGAGCGGGAATGTCATCTTCCAGACCTGTTGCGATAACAGTAACGATAACTTCATCCTGCAGTTCTTCGTTGATGGTTGTACCGAAGATGATTTCTGCTTCGGGATCGATAGATTCTCTGATCAGATCTGCTGCTTCTTCTGTTTCCATCAGACCCAGGTTCATGTCGCCGCTGAAGTTGATCAGGACGCTCTTTGCACCTTCGATAGTTGTTTCCAGCAGAGGGCTCTGGATTGCCATTTTTGCTGCGATTTCCGCTTTGTTTTCACCAGCAGCACGACCAATACCCATGTGGGCAACGCCTTTGTCTGCCATAACGGTGCGAACGTCTGCAAAGTCCAGATTGATAACGCCGGGTTTGGAGATCAGGTCTGCAATACCCTGTACGCCCTGTCTGAGGATTTCGTCAGCTTTGCGGAACGCTTCTGTCAGTGTTGTCTTTTTATCGATGATGCTCAGCAGTCTCTGGTTGGGAATGATAACCAGTGTATCTACGTTCTTTTTCAGTTCCGCGATACCTTTTTCTGCATTGCTCATTCTCTTTTTGCCTTCAAAGTTGAAGGGTTTTGTAACAACGCCTACAGTCAGGATACCCAGTTCTTTGGAGATCGCTGCGATTCTGGGTGCTGCACCGGTACCTGTGCCGCCGCCCATACCTGCTGTGATGAATACCATATCGGAACCACGCAGAGCCTGCGCGATTTCATCCTGTGTTTCATCTACGGATTTTTCACCGATTTCAGGGTTACCGCCGGCGCCAAGACCTTTGGTCAGTTTTTCACCAATCTGAATTTTTGTGCTGGATTTGGATTTTGCCAAAGCCTGTCCATCTGTGTTAATGGAAATGAATTCCACGCCGTCCAGTCCATCTTCAATCATACGGTCAACAGCGTTGTTGCCACCGCCGCCTACACCGATTACTTTTATTTGTGCCATATTGCTCATTGGGATGTCAAATTCGAGCAAAAAAATCCCCTCCTACCAATTCCATAATCATAACTTTAATTATACATGAAAAAAAGACGAATTACCATACAAAAACAGAATAATTCATAATTTTTTTCGATATTTTTAACTTTCTTTTTTGACCTTTCTTACTCTTCTCCTATCATAGCCTCTTTTTGCCTTTTATTCAACAAAAATCTTCTAATTTTACTAAAATTATAAAAAATCCGAGAACCAAAGACCACAATGGCAGCAATAGACAAATCCATATTCAGCTGTTTTCCCAGCCAAACCAGACCAATGGCAACGATTCCATTGATGAAAAAGCCGCTGACGAATATCCGCATCTGAAACTGATGCTCCATATCCGCGCGCACACCGCCCAGCACCGTATCCAGACACGCCAGAATTCCAACGCCGCCATAAGCCATCATGGCATAAGGCAGCACAATGCCGCTTTTGATTCCCAGAAGAATCCCTGCGCATAATCCAATAATAGGAACGATGATTTTCATGATGCATCTTCTCCTTCCTCTGTTGTTTTCCACAACGCAGACTGGGTATAAGCCGGAACGGTCACAGACGCCTCCTCACGAATGTCAATGACAATGCCCCAAGGAGAAAGGGTATCCACAACGCCGCCAGGAAAACGTAAAGCTGCCTGCAACACACTAGCATCTCCAATGGCTTTGATTTCAAAAGGCGCAGCCACACGCACACCATTAACTGTAATAACGCTGCCGGCACAGGTGATACCGCTTTGGGCTACGATCCGCTGTTCATTGACAGAAACGGCTTCCGCTCCTGCCACAAAAAGTTCATTGACGACTTTCAAAATATCTTCCGCATGAACAAGATAAGCATTCTTATCGCCGCCCATATCTTTGTCACTATCATCCATGGTCACAACGATACCGGCACCTGTCTGTTCTGACAATCCGGCAAAAGCCCGCAGTTTCTCATTTTCTTTCTGCAAAGATTCCAGTGCCGCACCGTCAGATTCTCCTGCTTCATAGGTTTCCAGCAGTTCTGCCTGCTTGTCCAGCTGTTTTTCCAGCGCTTCTTTTTCTTCTCGTTCCTTGCGCAGTTCCGCAGAAAGCTCTGTCAAACGCACGTTGTCCGTACCTGCCGCTGAAGCCGCCTGAGACTGCACCGTATTATACTGCACACCAATCAGCATACCCAAAATGGCACACAAAGCTGTAATACCGGGTATGATTCCCTTTGGTTTCATCCGTCTGTCACCTTCTTACAACAAATACTGGAACACAATGGGCTTGGAAAGATCACTCAAGTCCAAAGTCCCTCTGTCCTCCTCGGGAATGGTCACCACAACTGCCGCCATGGTACGTATTTTCTGATCCATATTATCCATGGTACCCAAGTGTACCTGCACTTGGTTTACCGTTGCATAAATATCCGATGTGTTGGATACATCCACTTCCGCAGCAAACTCCGTCAGGTTATATTTCTGTATCATCTGGGAAATCTGGAGCATCACCTGCAAGGATTCCTGATTTTCCACCTGCAAAACTTCTCCGCGCTGGAAACCGGAAAATACCAGACCTTTTACCAAAGGCAGCCCTTCCGTATAAACATTCTGGACATCCAGCACCCGTCCTTCTTCGTCTATGTACAGATAAGAACCCATATAAGGCACATAGGCTCTTACCTTCCGTTCTGTCAGGGAAATAACCATGGTATCAGGGAATTCCCAAACCAGTCTGGCATCTTTGATATAAGGGTCTTGCCGCAGAATATCTTCCGCTTTGGAGCGATTGAACAGTATGGCATTATCCCCCTGATTCAGACCGATTCTTTCACAAAGATCTGATGTGGCAAACCGTTCGGAATTTTCCACCCGGATATTTTTGACAGCAAAAAAAGGAGAAAACAGAAACGCTGCCCCTGCCAACAGTATCAACACTGCTACAATGACATATTTCTGCGGAATTTCCAGCCGTTTTTTCCGTGGCTGGTAATATTCCAGTTCCTCCATCAAATCAATGTCTTCCATCTGTTTTTTTCTTTTTTTTCTCATGTAATCACCTTTTATGATACCAGCTGCACCCGTCCGCCCAGAAATGTCAGCGCGTCTTCCAGTTTTTCATAACCCCGTTCCACAAAAGCGCTGCCTTCGACGATGGTTTCTCCTTCTGCTGCCAAAGCCGCCAGCAAAAGCGCCGCACCGCTGCGCAGATCTGTTGCCCGCACTTTTGCACCATGAAGTTTTTCCACGCCAAAAACTGCCGCATTTCGACCGTGCACCTGTATATTCGCTCCCATGCGGCATAATTCTGCCACATGGCGAAACCGTGCTTCAAACACTGTTTCACTCATCATACAGGTTCCTTTTGCCAATGTCAATAGACTCATGACCATTGGCTGCATATCCGTAGGGAAAGCAGGATACGGTCCGGTTGCCAGTGTAAAGTCCGACAAAAGCCGCGTAGGCGCCTGCAAATAGACTGCATCTTCCTCATACCGCAGCCCGCAGCCTACCTTTTCCAGCACTTCCAGTGTCTGCTCCATATACTGTTTTTCCGCACCATGGAGATACAGCTTTCCACCCGTCATGGCAGCGGCACAAAGAAACGTCCCTGCCTCAATGCGGTCAAAAGGTACTTCAAACACCGCTCCATGGAGTTTCCGCACCCCTTCTACCATGATGGTAGGAGTACCTTCTCCGTAAATTTCCGCACCGCATGCCCGCAGAAAACGAGCCAGAGCCACAATTTCTGGTTCTCTTGCCGCATTGTGGATGACCGTAGTGCCCTCTGCTTTCACAGAAAGGAGCAGGATATTTTCCGTAGCGCCTACGCTGGGATATTCCAGATAAATATGATACCCCAAAAGCAAAGGTGCCTCACAATGGAAAATTTCGTTTTCCTCCCGAATCCGTACGCCCATTTTCTCAAAGGCACGCAAATGCAGATCAATGGGACGTCGACCGATCACACATCCGCCGGGGTGTCCCAGAGAGGCTTTTTTCATCCGACCAAGCAGTGCCCCCAGATACAGTATGGAAGAACGCATTTTCCCTACCATTTCCTCACTGATTTCTGTTTTTTCAATATTCCGGCTGTCAATGGTCAGTGTCCTGCCTTCCAGCTTTGTCTTGCAGCCCAGTTCCTCCAAAATTTCCAGAGAAACAAACACATCCGTAATATGGGGCACATTTTCCAGCACCACTTCATCTCCAGCTAAAATGGATGCCGCCAGAATGGGCAGCACTGCGTTTTTACTGCCTCTGACTGTGTATTCCCCACCAATGGTTCCGCCGCCCGTCACCCGATAATATCCCATTGCTTCTCCTCCCGCACATACCAAGATAATGTCATTCTATGGCGGTCAAGATTCTTTGGTGCTTTTCCATATTTACAAGGGCTTTTAATACAGGTAATATAAAAGAAAACACACCTTCAGGAGGAAATTATGAAGCATAATATTTTAGATATCAAAGGCTTGAAAGTCGGTCAGGCACAAAATACAGAAGCAAAAACAGGCGTTACCGTTGTCATTGCGGAAAAAGGTGCTGTCTGCGGCGTGGATGTCCGCGGTGCCGCTCCCGGCACAAGAGAAACAGATCTGTTAAACCCCATCAATGCCATGGAAAGAGTACAGGCTGTTGTCCTTTCCGGCGGTTCCGCTTTTGGTCTGGAAGCTGCCAGCGGTGTCATGGACTATCTGGAAGAAAAAGGCATCGGCTTTGACGTAGGTGTCACAAAAGTTCCCATCGTTCCCTCTGCTGTTCTTTTTGATTTGGGCTATGGAGATGCCTTTGTGCGTCCTGACAAAGCTATGGGCAGAGCTGCCTGCGAAGCCGCTTCCGACGAAATCCTCATGGAAGGCGATTACGGCGCAGGCTGCGGCGCAACGGTCGGGAAACTCAATGGCATGGAACACTGCTGCAACAGCGGCATCGGTTCCTGGGCAGAAACTACAGAAAACGGCATCACTGTGGCTGCCCTCATTGCGGTGAACGCTTTTGGGGATGTCTGGGAAAACGGCAAAATCATTGCCGGTACCAAAAATCCTGATGGCACCTTTTCCAATACAGAAGAAGGCGTCATCAAAGCCGCATCTTCTCTTTCCTTTGGCGGCAAAAACACCACCATCGGTATCATTGCCACCAATGTGAAACTGACAAAAGCCCAGGCTGCAAAAGTTGCCGGCATGGCACATGATGGTCTGGCACGGTGCATTCGCCCCATCCACACCACTTTGGACGGTGATACCCTGTTCTGCATGTCCACAGAAGAACTGGAACTGCCCACCGCTCCCGTTGACGTTGTGGGGATTCTGGCTGCAAAAGTCACAGAACAGGCTGTGCTGCGGGCCATCAAAACAACAAATCCACAGATTTGATCATTCCATGAAAAAAACGGCTGAGGAAAAACCTCAGCCGTTTTTTCATGTTCACTTTTCTTTTGTACGCTGAATGATATACTCTTTGAATTTTTCCACTGCCGGCGGCAGGTATCGATTGAGCACATAAGCCATATATACCATTCGTTTGGAATAAGGCGTATCAAATTCTAGTTTTGTGACTTTATAATTCTGTATGGATGGATTATCTGTAATGATTGCGATGCCCTGGTTTGCTGCCACCAGCCCTGCCATGGAGTTGACATCTTCAAACTGACAGAGGATGTTGGGCATGATCTGCGCTTTGACAAACAAATCATCAATGATACGACGCATCCCACTTTCTTTTGTATAGCAGATGAGGGGATATGGACAAATATCCTGAATGGTCACTTTTTCTTTTTCCGCCAGAGGATGATTTTCCGGCACAATAACCACCAGACCCTGTTCATACACAGGAATAAATTCCACATCACTCTCATTTTCCACCATGGAGCAGAAAATCAAATCATATTTTTCCCGCTTCAGGTTGTAAAGTAATGTTTTGGTATTGCCTTCATAACAGGAGAAAGAAATGTTTTTATTCTGGGGATCATCCAGAAAGCCTGCAATGATTTCCGGCACAAAATTGGTCCCAACGGATGTCATATAAGCCAAACCTACATGACCGCCGCCTTCTGCCACCAACCGCTCGATCTGGTTTTTCCCCAGCTCCAGCTGGGTCAGGGCATTTTCCACATAAAACATGTAAATTCTGCCGTATTTTGTCAGTACTACATTTCGCCCCTGTTTTTCAAAAAGGAAGGCACCCAACTCTTTTTCCATCGCCGCGATGGAATGACTTAGGGTAGGCTGTGAAATATTCAGCTTTTCGGCAGCTTTTGTATAATGCTCTAATTCTGCCAAAGTCTTGAAATAATACAGCTGGTTTAAGTTCATAGTAACCTCTCCCGCCTTTCTATATTTTTTATTATAACAAAAAATCAAGAAAAATACAGAAAAAAAATGTGAAAATATGCTATTTTTTTGTATTTTGGGAAAAGAAATTCAAGAAATAACATTATCCTTAGTGCATCATGGATGAAATAGTTTTTCTGCCGATAATTTATTTCATTTTATAAAAAATCGACTCATTTTTCTATCAAAAAAATGAGTCGATTTGCATATTTATTCTTCTTTTTTTCCAAATCGTTCCACAAAAGCGTTTTCGTCCAAAATGGGAATTCCCAGCTCCTGGGCTTTCTTATTTTTGGAAGAAGTGGAATGAACATCATTATTGATCAGGAAATTGGTTTTCTTCGTCACACTGCCTGTCACCTTGCCGCCATTGGCTTCAATATAAGCAGCCAGTTCCTTACGGTTGGCAAACTGCTCCAAATCCCCTGTCACCACAAAAGTCAAGCCGTTGAGGGGTGATTGGGAAGTATCCTGCACTTCTTCCACACGGAAACGCAGATACGGCAAAGCATCTGCTAGCAGTGCCAGATGCTGTTCATCATGGAAATACTGATGGATGCTATGGGCAATGATTTCCCCAAAGCCTTCGATGGCTGCCAGTTCTTCCGTTTCTGCCGCCTTGATTTTCTCCAAGTCGTTATCAAAAGACTTGCAGAGCAATTTCGCGTTCCGCAGACCTACATGGTTGATGCCAAGGGCATAGATAAAGTTTGCCAGATACACATCCTTTGCTTTTTCCACAGAAGCAATGAGATTGGTATAAGACTTTTCACCGAAACCATCCATTTCCAAAATGGCATCTTTATGTTCTTCCAATCGGAACAGATCGGGATACTGGTTGATAAAACCCTTTTCCAAGAATTTTTTCAGAGTTTCTTCGGAAAGTCCTTCCATATTCATAGCATCTCTGGAAACAAAGTGGCTCAATGTCTGGACACGCTGTGCCTGACAGCTGGGATTGGTACAATATAACGCTTTCCCATCCCTAAGGCTGCGTACTTCCGTTTCACCGCCGCAAACAAAGCAATGAGCAGGGATTTCCGCAGAAGCAGAACGTGTCAGATTTTCCGCAATCTGGGGAATAATCATATTTGCTTTATAGACTTTAATGGTATCCCCAATGCCCAGTGCCAGTTCTTCCAGAATACTGACGTTGTGTACACTGGCACGGCTCACCGTAGAGCCTTCCAGTTCCACAGGGTCAAAGACTGCAATGGGATTCATAAGCCCTGTACGGGAAGTGTTCCATTCAATTTCCCGCAAAGTGGTTTCTGCCATTTCGTCTGCCCATTTGAAGGCGATGGAGTCTTTGGGGAATTTGGCTGTCCGTCCCAGACTCTGGCTATAAGAAATGCTGTCAAAAGTCAGTACCAAGCCATCAGATGCAATGTCATTGCCTTCGATATGTTCCCGGAAATATTCCACCGCATCCAGAATGGTATCTCCCGTGACTACTTTGGATTCTACAACTGTAAAGCCCAAAGAAGCCAGCCACTGCATATTTTCTGTTTTACTATCGGAAAGTTCTTTTCCCTCCGCACTTACCAGTGTAAAGGCAAAAAACTGTACATTTCGCTTTGCTGCAATCTCGCTGTTCAGCTGTCTTACGGTACCGCTGCAAAGGTTTCTGGGGTTTTTGTATGCTTCCCCTTCGCCTAGTTCCTCATTGATTCGCTGGAACTCTGAATAAGAAATAACACCTTCGCCACGAAGCACCAATTCTCCGTCAAAAGCAATCTTCAAAGGCAGGTTTGCAAACACACGGGCATTATGAGTCACATCTTCACCGATTTCCCCATTGCCTCTGGTGATTGCCTGTACCAGTTCCCCGCCGCTGTATTTCAGCACAATGGTCAAGCCATCCAGTTTCCAAGACAAAATGCCTTTTTTGTCCCCCAAGAAGCTTTGAAGCTTCAAGGGGTCTTTTGTTTTATCCAGTGACAAAATAGGGCTTTCATGACGGATTTTCTGCAGATTGCTCAAAACCGTATAGCCCACGTTCTGTGTCGGGCTGTTTGCCAGCACCATGCCTGTTTCTGCTTCCAGCTGCACCAATTCGTCATAAAGTGCGTCATACTGCTGGTTGGACATGATTTCCGTATCTTTCTGATAATAGGCTTCCGCTGCCTCATTGAGGAGGGCAACCAGTTCCTTCATTCTCTCCATATTCCGCATCGCTCCCAAAGATTATTCGCTGACTTTGATCAGCTTGGAAAGTTTTGCCATAAATTTCTTGGTTCCTTTTTCGCCGAAGGATACCTCTACTTCAAAATCTGCGCCGCCGCCCTGAATGGATTTGACAACGCCAATGCCGTACTTCGGTGCACGGACTTTATCGCCTACTTCGTAATCCAGCTTAAAGTCCTTAGGCGCAGGCATTTCCCGTTTGATGGGCTGGGCATAAGGGTTCACTTTGCTGCGTGTAGGTGTCACAGGACTTACTTTCATGCTTTCCCGCATTGCGTATTTCTTTGCCATATCGGACATCTGACGAGTAGGCATATCCACCAGATCCTGAGGGATTTCTTTCAGGAAACGGGAAGGTGGATTGTACTGTGTCAGACCATGCTGCATACGGCTTTTTGCATGGGTCATATAAAGGACTTCTTTTGCACGAGTGATACCTACATAACAAAGACGGCGTTCTTCCTCAATTTCTTTTTCGCCGCCGAACATCACCGCACGGTAGCCGGGGAAAATACCTTCTTCCATGCCGATGATGAATACATAAGGGAATTCCAGACCTTTTGCGCTGTGCAGTGTCATGAGTACCACACTTTCATCCCCTTCATTGTATCCGTCAATGTCAGCCACCAGAGCCACTTCTTCCAAGAAGCCTTCCAGACCTGCTTCGGGATTCTGTTTATCATATTCTGTTGCCTTATTGACAAATTCGTCGATATTTTCGATTCTTGCCAGTGCTTCATCAGTGCCTTCTGTCAAAAGCTGCTGCAGGTAGCCGCTGCGTTTTACTACGGCGTCAATGAGTTCTGCCGCTGTCATGCCTTCATAATCACGGCGCAGGCTTTCAAAGAGTTCATAGAATTCTTTGAATTTCTTCACTCTTGTTTTCAGTTCCGGCATATCATCCAGATGCGCCAGTGCTTCATAAAGCCCCATGCCATGGTTCTGGGCATAGGTTACCACTTTTTCCAGAGAAGTATCCCCAATACCACGTTTAGGCACATTGATGATTCTCCGCAGTGCAATGGTGTCCGCAGGGTTTGCCAGCACTTTCAGATAAGACAGAATATCTCTGATTTCTTTTCTTTCATAGAAGCGCACGCCGCCGAACAGACGATAAGGGATGCCTCTTTTTACCAGCTGGTCTTCCACAGTACGGGACTGTGCGTTAGCACGATACAGCACTGCAAAGTTATTCAGGCTCTTGCCTTCTTTGTGAAGCTGTTCAATCTGTTCTGCCACATAACGTGCTTCGTCGTATTCATTATCTGCTTTATAAATGTGGATGATGCTGCCGCTGTCGTTTTCTGTCCAAAGGGATTTTTCTTTTCTGGTCACATTGTTATGAATGACTGCGTTTGCCGCATCCAGAATTTTCTTGGTGGAACGATAGTTCTGTTCCAGTTTGATAACAGTTGTGTTGGGGAAGTCTTTTTCAAAGTCCAAAATGTTGCGGATATTTGCGCCTCTCCAGCCATAAATACTCTGGTCGTCGTCCCCTACCACGCACAGATTTTGGTATTTTGCAGCCAGCATATGCACCAGTTCATACTGGGATGTGTTGGTATCCTGATATTCGTCTACCATGATATAACGGAAACGTTCCTGATATTTATCCAGCACTTCTGGATGGGTACGGAACAGCAGCACTGTCTTATAAATCAGATCATCAAAGTCCAGGGCGTTGCTTTCTTTCAGCAGCTGCTGATAAAGCTGGTATACCTTTGCCAGACGTTTTCCCTTGATGTCAAAAGGATCTACGGTCTTTGCGTAGTCTTCCCAGCTGACCATTTCTTCTTTCTGTTTGCTGATCTGAGAAATGGCAGCACGGACGGAAAAACTCTTGTCAATGGGGCTCATATTCAGGCGTTTGAATACTTCCTTCATGACTTTTTCCTGATCGTCTGCGTCATAGATGGAGAACTGACCATCATAATCCAGATGGCTGATTTCCCGGCGCAGGATACGCACGCAGGTAGAATGGAATGTGCTGATCCAGATATCTTCTGCACCCTGTCCCACCAGTTTGTCCACACGTTCCCGCATTTCTTTGGCTGCTTTGTTGGTGAAAGTAATTGCAAGAATATTCCAGGGTTTTACGCCTGTTTCCAGCAAATGGGCAATACGGACTGTCAGTGCACCTGTCTTACCGCTGCCAGCACCTGCCAGCACCAAAACGGGACCTTCCGTCTGCATAACCGCTTTTTGCTGCATATTGTTCAACTGTTCAAATCCAATCATGTTTTTACTCCTGTTCTGTCTTTTTTGGCAAAGAAAAGGAAGCGGACACCTGAGAAAGTGCCAACTCCCTTCCTAAGCTCATCTATGGGTTACTGTTCTGCTTCTTCCGTTTTTTCCGTCTGGTCACCATCGCCATATACTCTGCTGATCGCAAGTTTATAGCCATCCGTACCATAATGCAGGCAGCGGTTCACGCGGCTGATGGTGGCTGTAGAAGCCCCTGTCTTGTCCGCAATTTCCACATAAGTCTTTTTTGCGTTCAGCATAACCGCTACTTCCATACGCTGGGCAATTGCCTGTATTTCATTGACGGTGCATAAATCCTCGAAAAGCTGGTAACATTCTTCTACGGTTTCCATGCTGAGGATACACTGAAAAAGCCTGTCCACTAATTCACTTTTGATTTTTTTGTTCATAACCGAACGCCACCTTTGCTCTCAATATCTTATTACATATTAGCATACTAAAGTGTTAAAGTAAAGATTTTTTTGGCGTTCTGATGAAATTATTTGTTGCGCTTTAACGCGCTGATGAGCCCATCCACGCTGGCGTTCAGCACCAAACTTTTGGGGAAATCTACTTTCTTCATCAATGCTTCCGCATGGTCAAATTCGCCAATGCTGGTATAAAAATGCGCATCACTGCCAACCACCACAGGCAGTTTTGCTTCTTTGCAAAGACGCAGCATATACTCTATGTTGTCCGCGCTTCCGTCCCGAAACCCGCCGGGAATAAGAGAAGTGTTATTGATTTCCAAAATGGTGCCTGTTTCTTTGGCTTTTTCCACCAAAAGTTCATAATCCAGCGGATAACGAGGATCTCCCGGATGTCCCAGAATATCCACTAAGGGATTTTCCATGGCCTTCAGGCAGGCTCTTGTGTTTTCCTCTTTGGTACCCGGTGCCAGACAAGGTGTATGCAGGCTGGCAATGGCAATATCCAGACGGGAAAGGACTTTCTCGTCCATATCCACTGTGCCGTCAAAGTCCATGATATTCAGTTCAATGCCCCGCAGCACACGCACCCCATGAAGTTCTTTGGGCACCACATGAAGATTGGCAAAGTATGCATGGCATGTGGTATGTGCCATCATAGGCGCATGGTCTGTAATGGCAATGGCTTCCAGTCCTTTTCGTGCCGCACAGAGGACATTTTCGTCCAAAGTGCTGTAAGCATGTCCGCTGGCAATGGTATGGGTATGAGTATCAATCAGATATTTCATGATGATTCCCTCTCTTTTATTATGATCGAAAAAGGTTCAAATGGAACCAAACCTTTTTCATAGGAATTATACCATTTTTTCCATGGAATGAAAAGAAAAAACGCCCAAATCTCAAAGAAATCATAACCACGCCTAAAAGACGTGGTTTGCACTAGCCCTATAAGGGCTTATTAAGAGCCAGCGCCTAAATGACGCTGGCTTTCACTTCGTTCAAGCCTTGGTGGTATGATTATCTGCTACCCT